>VEMY01000005.1 GCA_009711825.1 Bacillota bacterium
GCACCTTCGAGATTCTACTGATTTTCCCGACTCTCGACCAGTTGTTACATATGGTAACTTGACCGCTGTCGTTCATAACCAGCTTGCTGTAGTGTGTCTACAGCGGCGCGACTGCCCGTCGCACATAAAAACCCCGCCACCAGGCGGGGAGGTCATTAACGTTGAACGATGGCCGCGATACCCTGGCCGCCGCCAATACAGAGGGTGGCAAGCCCGGTCTGCACATCCCGACGCTGCATCTCATAAAGCAAGGTCACGAGAATACGGGCGCCGCTGGCGCCAATCGGGTGGCCGAGGGCAATGGCGCCGCCGTTGACATTGACGATATCAGGATTGAGGCCCAGTTCCTTGTTAACACTCAGGGCCTGGACGGCAAAGGCCTCGTTTGCCTCCACCAAATCCAGGTCATCGATGGTGAGGCCGACCTTGGTCATTAGTTTCTGGACAGCGCTCACAGGGCCAATCCCCATCACCCGGGGCTCAACACCGCTACTAGCGGCAGCGACAAAGGTGGCCAAGGGGGTAAGGCCCAGCTCCTGGGCCTTACTTTCCGACATCAGCACCAATGCAGCGGCGCCGTCATTGATCCCAGAAGCGTTGCCCGCGGTTACTGTTCCGTCTTTTTTGAAGGCGGGGCGAAGTTTCGCCAGCTTTTCCGCTGTCACTGCCCGGGGGAATTCATCCTTGGCAAACACAATCGGGTCGCCTTTGCGCTGGGGAATCTCCACCGGCACAATCTCCTCGGCAAAGCGCTCGGCGGCCAGGGCCTCCTGGGCCTTACGCTGACTCTCGGCGGCAAACTGGTCTTGCTCTTCACGGCCAATCTGGTATTGCTCGGCCAGGTTTTCGGCAGTTATACCCATGTGCACATCCTCCAGAGAACACCAAAGCCCGTCTTTAATCATGGCATCATCGACGGTGCCATGGCCCATGCGATGTCCCCAGCGGCCGCCAGCCAGATAATAGGGGGCACGGCTCATGCTCTCGGTGCCACCGGCGACGACAACATCAGCATCGCCCATGGCAATCGCCTGAGCGGCCATGGCCACAGCCCGCAAACCGGACCCGCAGACCATATTGATGGTCATGGCGGTTGCCTCTACGGGAATCCCTGCTTTAATTGCCGCCTGCCGGGCGGGGTTCATACCCTGACCTGCTTGCAGGATATTCCCCATAACCACTTCATCCACCAGTTTGGACTCAATCTCTGCCCGCTTCAGTGCCTCTTTGATGACAATTGATCCCAAGTCGGCGGCGCTGAAATCTTTGAGGGCGCCACCATAGTTTCCGATGGCGGTCCGCACCGCCGAAGCGATAACAACTTTTTCCATGCTAACACCTCCAGCTTATATTTCCATGGTCCCCACAGTTTCGGGGATTATCAGGGTCGCGTCGGTATTGGCTGTAACTGACTCGACGGTCTGGTCCGGAGCAACTTCCCGCAACACCAGACCATCAGCGGTAACTTCAATTACTGCCATATCGGTGACAATTAGATCGACCTCCGCTTTCGCCGTCAAGGGCAGGCGACACTCGCCGAGAATCTTTGACGAACCGTCCTTGGCCAGGTGTTCGGTGGCTACAATCACTTTCTTTGCCCCCACCACCAGGTCCATGGCACCGCCCATCCCGGGCACCATCTTGCCAGGTATCATCCAGTTGGCAAGATTGCCGCAGGCATCGACCTCCAAGGCGCCCAGGACCGTGGCATCGACATGGCCACCGCGGATAATCGCAAACGATGTGGCGCTGTCAAAACAGCAGCCGCCAGGCAGTATAGTCACCGGCTGGCCACCGGCATTGGCAACATCGGGGTCTATAGACTCCGGATCCGGGGCCGGTCCAACTCCAAGAAAACCGTTTTCCGATTGGAGGATGACATTGACGCCAGAGGGAATATAATTTGCAACTAAAGTTGGCAGACCGATGCCCAAGTTCACCACATCGCCGTCCCGAAACTCCCGGGCGATGCGCTTGGCAATCATTGCCCGCTTCTGCTTTTTATCCATTCTATTCGCCCTCCCGTACCAGGTAATCGACAAAGATACCGGGGGTTACCACCAGATCGGGGTCAAGCTCGCCCACTTCGACAATCTCTTCCACTTCAGCCAGGACCAGATCAGCGGCCATTGCCATCAGCGGGTTGAAATTGCGGGCAGAACGGCGGTAAACAAGGTTGCCGGCCCGGTCTGCCTTATGGGCCTTGATCAGGGCCACATCCGCTTTGATTGGCATCGCCAGAATATAATCTGTGCCAGCCACAGTGAGCACTTCTTTACCCTCCTGAGCGACTGTGCCCAGCCCGGTAGGGGTCAGCACTCCGCCCAGTCCAGCGCCAGCGGCCCGGACCTGCTCTGCCAAGGTCCCCTGGGGAACTAGGTCTACAATTAACTCGTTGGCATTCATCTGCTCACCCGTCGGCGGATTGGTACCGATATGAGATGCGACAGCCTTGGCGACCTGACGATTGACAATCAAGCGGCCAATGCCACGATCGGGAAAACCGGTATCATTGGCGATAACAGTAAGGTCATCGGTTCCAGTTGCGATTAGAGCATCAATGATTCCGTGGGGAGAACCAACAGCCAGGAAGCCGCCAATCATTATACTACTGCCAGCTTTAATCTTGCTTGCGGCCTCGCTACAACTTATAATTGGTTTCAAACAACACACCTCCATTGCCTGTTACTACTCAGATAAGGGTTATATTCTCCAAGCACAGGCTGGGTTCCTTCATTCACAAGCTCTGACACATAAAAGTCAACAAACAATAATTGTACCAGGAGGATTGCCATGAAAATACCCGCTGACCTAAATCTCGACGGACTGATAGTGTTGGCTATGCTCGAAGACGAACCCCTGAACCAATTATTAAGTTATATTCACCGCCATCGCTGGGATACCACTATTATTGTGAACAGGCCAGTGCCTGCTGAGTTGAAAAAGCAATATCCGACGCTCGTCGAAGTAAAATCTCTACTTGTCCTGCCCCGACACTCTGTGGACGCAATAATCGGTGGCGGCGAGCCACTGTCGCCCGACTTAAAGCGCATTCTGACTACAGACGGATTTGTCCTTTAACGAAGTTATTGTCAATTTTGACACCGATAACTTGCATGATTTGCATTTTCACCGGCTAAAATGACACTTTCACCGGAAGTTTAACATCCTCCTATTCATAAATGTTATAATGTTGCATGATAATGAACTGTTAAGAATGTTTTTAATCCAGTTCTTTGTTCGTCTCGATACAATATTTTTCAGACTCATTGAATTTATCATTTATCCTGGCATGGACGGGTACAAAGACCTAATCCAATAGGCTATGAGAGGAGTGATTACATCTTGCCTGGTTAATATTTTACATATTACCTATATGCAACAGCTATTTAGGGATAGGAGATTTAACATGAAAAGAAAGTTAACATTGATGACAATCATGTTTTTATTGGTGCTACTTCTAGGGGGAATTATTAATTCTGCTGATGCCCAGTGGCAAACACGACAAACAAGACATAATTATGATTGCCTTTGACATGGGAGTCCCTGTATGTGGGTGAGGTTTAACAGTCACGGAATTCAGTTACTGGTCAAATAGCCGATGCGTGGTTTGATTGGAATGTACATTACCCTAACAGCGTGAAAGTCGACCATGTAAGAATCTACCAGTTTTCAGGATGGGGAAGAGCTGAAGGAAGATATACAACACAGTCCAGTTTATGGGGAGATTGGATGTCCTGGAATAAACAAACACATACAATAATTCACGATTGGTAGTAGTTAATCTGGTCAACATCCCTGGCTAAGTGTCAGGGATGTTGACCAACTTTGCTTAAATTGGGGGGTAGATGTTTTGTTAGAGTTGAAGAATATTAATATTAAATTTGACCGGGAATTGATCAATAACGGATCGCTAACAATCCTTGATGGAAAGATTACGGCTATTATCGGTGAAAGCGGGTGCGGGAAGTCAACACTTCTGTACCACCTTGGCTTAATCACCTCCAATAATCAATATCAATATTTGTACAATAACAATGAGATTAATTTAAGTAATGATACAGAACTAAGCGGAATCAGGAAGACGAAAATAGGCTACATATTTCAGGATAATAATCTGATTGAAGATTTAACTGTTAAGGAAAATATACGGTTATCTGCAACCATCGCCGGCATTCAAATTACCGATGAAAGTATCCGGGATTACCTGGACACCGTTGAACTGTCAGCATTGAACGAAAATCAATATCCAAGACAACTGTCTGGCGGAGAGCGTCAGCGAGCAGCCTTGGCCAGCGTACTTGCCAAGCAACCGGACTTAATCATTGCCGATGAACCGACATCTTCTCTGGATCAAACCAATACAGAGATTATCATGGGGATATTTAAAAAAATCGCTTATGAATTCAAGAAGAAAGTAGTAATTGCCTCTCATAACGAAAAGGTCTATACTCTGGCCGACGTTATTTATGAACTCAGAGATAAAAGAATTGACGTCAAGAAGGGACAAGCATTATTAACTGAAACAATTGACGAACAAAAGCTATATACACATAGTAACTACAAGCTAAAGCCCGGGTTTTACTATAATTATGCAAAAAAAATAGCCAGAAAAAGCCGTAAGCAAAAGTTGCTGATGACTATTCTTTGCGCAGTGGCAATTGCCTTTAGCGCCGTAGTCTACAATTTTGGCGATGCATTCTTTGAGCAACAAGAACAGCTGATGGATGAACTATCGAACCGGGAAATTTTTGTCGTAAACATGACAACGCCGGGCCAGGCCTTACATCATATAGATAACGACCCGATTACAGCCCCGGAGGCTGCCGCGCTGGCCCAAATAAGCAATGTGGACACAATATACCCTTTCCTTGAGTTCCGCTCAGATGGAATCGAAGGAACTGGTTCTAATATGCGGCCAATTTCCAAATCCAATATAAAGGTTCTAATCAATCAAACCGAACAGAACTATGAATTTGATGGTAGTGACCCGCCTCCTTATAACATGTTTAGTCTCATTTCGTACTATCCCGAACAGGGATTAGAAAAACGGGTAAATATCGAATCGCCTGAAGGAGCCGAAGACGGCGTTTATTTGTCTGCCCATCTGGCGCACGCGCTGGACATCGATGATTTGGAAGAACCTGTTTTAATCCAATTGCAGGCTTGTGTGCCGGTTGGCGTGGAGGAAACGGAAATGACTGTCGGCGGCGGCACAGCTGGCGGCGGCACATATGATATTCTAATCGATGTATCTGCGATGGTGGAACTGGAGTTTAGAGTCGCGGGAATTTTGAATGCTAACGTAGTCAACCGCTATTCTGGCCGAGGCCCGAATGTAATTTATGTACCATACTCATCTATGCAAGAAATCCTGGAAGAAACCCAAGCGCAATATGCAGAAGAAGATCAGGAATGGTCTTCCAGCTCCTACGTTTTATTTGCCAAACATTACAACCAGGTCGAGACAATAATGGAAAGAGTATCTTTCGTCAACCCTAACTTCGCTTCGGTGAGCGAGTATCAGGACATAGAAACAATGAACGCTATGATTACTAACGTCAGGGAAATCGCCTTTTCGATAGTGCTGGCTGTCCTGGTCATCATTTTCTTGCTGATGTCAATTATTCACATGAACTATGTGTTGGGACGTAAATATGAGATTGCACAACTAAAGGCGAATGGGTTAACGAGATTGGATTTGCTGAAACTTATTATGGTAGAATCGGCCAGGCATATTGTTATTGTTACAGTACTGGCAAGTGTCGTTTCCATCAGCCTGGTTGCTGCAGTAAATCTCTTGTTCAGCTATACAATGGTCAGCGTTGGGGCAGGTATATTTGCAATTAACTTGCTGGTTTCGTTATTATCCGTGTTTGTGCCGACAATAATTTCTGTTGTCGTGATTAACAAATACAAGCCCGACAGTATAATGAGGAATTAATGCCTGCAAACTCGCTAATCTGTAACCAAATAAAAATTTTATTGCAAATTTTTGCCGGAAATAGTATAATTGACACGCAATCCTTTTTGTTGGCTGGGCCTGGAAAGATCAACTCCTTGTCTGAGGTTTAGGTCCCCTGAACCAGACCAACGGGGATATACCATTCAAGGAGGTTTTTTTGTGAGCTTTACTGACAAGACCCTGCAATGCCGCGACTGCGGTAACGACTTCGTGTTCACCGTGGGTGAGCAGGAATTTTACGCCGAAAAAGGATTCACCAACGAACCGGGACGCTGCCAAGATTGCCGTGGCAAGCGCCGCACCCAAATGCGTAGTGGCCAGCGGGAAATGCACGAAGCAACCTGCGCCGAATGCGGTGCCGAGACCCAGGTTCCCTTCAAGCCCACCAATGGCAGACCTGTATACTGCCAGAGCTGTTTTTCCAACCGCTAAAAATTAATAAGCCAGGCTTGCCTGGCTTATTTTTTTTGTGAAGAAAAGTTGTGAAACGACCGGCCATAAAACCCGTCTATCTCAGGCAGATCCGCATCTGTATCGCTTGTAGCAGCCGCCTGCGAAGCCGTGGCTGCAGCCTCTAAAAGATAATATTTCCGCCTGGGCTCAAATCCGGCCAGCTTAAACATAAGATTTGTAGCCTGGTTCTGGGTGTCAAAGAGCATGTTCACCTGCGAGAGTTGCTGCTCCTTAAGCACAGCCAACACATCGTACAGCACTTTACGGGTGAAGCTCTTACTTCTGTTGATGGTTGTCAGGTATAACCGTGCATCTCCTATCTCCACATCCCTGGGCTCGTGATAAAGGGCCACAAGCGGCTGACCGTTGCTATAGCCCAATTGCCAGCGTTCCGGCTTAAAACCTGGTGCCTGACGACGGCGTTCAAACTGAGCATGATCCCAAGGAGGAATCCCATACACACCCGACATACCCTGATTGAAGAGCTCAATCCATTTCGGCGCCAGCTCCGGCGCCTGTTTAAGGGAAACCATGCTAAACCCTTCCATCTGAGTTGTAGTTGCGGGTAATTTGTCCAGGGAATAGCTCATCTCCACCAGTTCACGGACCTGACTGAATCCGATTTCATTCAGTTTGCCTGCTAGAGGACTTTCGGCCTCAATCAGCGTCTGGACAGTTACAGGTGCAGAGACCAACTCTCCAATGGTGGCGCAGCACTGGTGCCAAACATTATGCCAGTAAGATTCATCCAGATCATCTGCCTTGCCAAGACGTAAAATATAGCGGCCCTCACCTCCGGCAATCAGATGCACACAGACCAGCAGCTGCTCTTCACTTTTTAGCAAAAGACAAGCATCCCCCGGACCAGAGTAAGCAGCAAACTGTTCACTGTAAAAGGGTAGCAGGTTGTCTACATTCTCAACACCTGGCTCCAGAAGCCGGATAATGTGGGGTAGATACTCCTTGCTAAAAGGAATAAATTGCACCATGACACCTCACCACCATTACAAAAATATTACAATAGTATTTCAACACCGTAACATTTTCTCCTGCATGGTTTACCAAATTTGCAAAAATTTTTTTCCTTGACGCCAATTGCGAACTTGCCATAACAGTACTACAGCCAAAAGCGGCACAGCAAATAGCAGTACTAATTCAAGCCACACCATTCCAAAGGATTGTGTCCCCAGGGCCGGCAGCAATGTCAAAAGTCCGATAAAAGTACCGTCGTAGACCCCCCAAAACGTCCAGCCAAGCAGAACCGGAAACAAGAGTCCTGCCCAATATACCAGCAGAGCTGTCACAGGCCGCATAACGGATCCCAGCGTAACCAAAGGCAGGCCGGCAACAAGGAGCACAACACCCAAGGCCGTTGGCCAGAGATTTACGGCAAAGATTGGTGACCAATGCCAGAAAAACAGATTGCCGACACTGACCAGGAGCACAATTGTCAGCCATAATCCGGGAATTGTACACAGGTCGAGAACACGCGCAAGCCTGCCCCGGGCCAGCTGCCCAAAACTCCACCAGATAACAAACGACAAAGCGGGAGGCACTAACGCCATTAACAAGAAGTTTAACCCCGGAGATACAAAAAACAAGCTGTTGCCAACTTCATACCAGGGATCAGCGTGCAAATAACCGAGACGCGCCAACTGAACAATCCATGCCACAGGGCCGATGGGCACTCCCACCCGGAACAACGAAACCATGGCCAAGGCAGCCAAAACCCAGAGCAACAGTGCCTGCCCGCGAATAGCGGCTATATAGCCGACCTGGGCATGGGTCTGCTCTAAGTGACTATTGAACTGGGCAACCCCCGGCAAAAATAATTCCAGGTACATAAGAACAGCAATAAACGCCACCAACGCATAGCCTAGGCGCGTCCAGTCTGTAACTGACTTTGAATTCGTTTCCATACACTCTTCCTCCTTTGGGTCACCTACATAGTTCGCCCCCGGTGGCCGCCATCCCTTCCAACCGAGGTGCACAATTAAATATTTTTCCATACGTCGCTGGAATTAACCAATTTTCAATATAACCGCACGCTGGAAGCAGGAATTTTTTGTATTTTGGCGTATTTTATCAGCAACGAGCTAAAGGGGGAGTTGTACATGGATGTGATTCTGACCATGCTAGCCAGTCATATCGCTGGCTTTGCCTTGGATAAATTAGATGCCAAATCCGTGCAGCAGCTGACCCGCAATCTGGCGGCCCTAGGTGGCAAAGAGCCGGCCTTGACCCTGGAGGGGGAGGCCCTGACCCTGTTGGATCCGACGGTGGATTTTTTTCAGCTACTGGGAGCCCTGAACCGACTCTACACCGGTAAAAATACCAACTTAACCCTGGACCTGCCCACCTCTGTAGCGCTCCCGGGGCCCGAATGTTCCTGGCTACATATCCGGAGTGGCCGGGGGAATATCACAATCCTTCCCTCCGGCATGACCTGCCCGGAGCCGTCTGCCAGGCCACCACGGCGGTGCAGCAGTTCATTCCCCAGCGCACACTACCATATGACTCCCGAACTGGCCACTTATTTCGCCCGGCGAATCTGGGGGCATCAGGAATTGCGGGAAGGGCAGTATGCAATAATCGAACGGATATTCAGCCGCCGAAACTGCCTGGGAATTATGCCTACCGGCGCCGGCAAGTCCCTGTGTTTCCAACTGGCTGCCCAGCTCTTGCCTGGGGTTACATTGGTTGTAAGTCCCCTGGTATCCCTGATGCGTGATCAATACACCAATTTGGTGCAGGACGGAATTTCCGGAGTTGAATACATTGACAGCGCGAAAACAGGGCAGGAGAAACGGCTAATCTTCAATCAGCTCCATAACGGCCAACTTAAACTGCTCTATATATCCCCGGAACGCCTTCAGATTGATAGCTTTCAACAAGAACTGAAGCGGGCGATGCAGACCTGCCCCGTCAGCTTGCTGACCATTGATGAAGCCCATTGTATTTCTGAGTGGGGCCACGACTTCCGGCCTGCCTATTTGAGGCTGCGTCACTTTGCCACTACGATTGGCTCGCCACCAATCTGCGCCCTCACCGCCACCGCCTCCCAAACAGTCAGAGAAGATATCATCCGCCTCCTGGGCCTAAGTGATGAGGATGTTATCACGCCCCAGACCCTTGACCGCCCAGAAATAAGTTTTCAAGTCCTGACAATAGACGGTGATAGCCGACAGGCAGTTGCCGAAGCACTAGAAGAACAAATCCCGTCGATATTGCAAAAACCCGATCTCGCTGCCGTGCACAAGCAGGGCGCTGGTGTCGTGTTTGCCCCGTACGCCAATCCCCAAGGGGAAAATACCCGTGCCTTTGGCACAGTCAGCATTGCCGAATATCTCACAGAAAAACAACTCACATGTCGTATTTATCACTCACGCCTGGGCGATGAAACCCGACGCCGGGTTCAGGACGATTTTAAATCTGACAAGTTTCCCCTCTTGGTCTCAACAAAGGGCTATGGCATGGGCATTGACAAAGCTAACATTGACTATATTATTCACGCCTGTGCGCCGCCATCTCTGGAGGCTTATTACCAGGAAGCGGGCCGGGCTGGACGAGACCGGGAACATGCCCACTCCCTGATAATTACCAGACCCAGGCTACAAAAATGCATCGACCAAAGCAGTCATACTCCCGATGAGCTACTGCCTTCCTGCCACAACGGTTGGCGGTGCACCATCACCGGCGCACCAAAATGCGATTATGGCATCCAGGCCGGGATGCTGGCAAATGATTACCCCGCCAATGCAGAAATCTCCCAGCGCTTCCAGGAGTACCTGAAAAACCTTGAACAGTACGCCCAGGGGGAGGCTGAATTCACGTATCTTTCGCCCGCCCGCCGCAGCGCTGAAGATCTGCGCTACCTGCACCATCTCCATGAATTAGGCGCCGTCGCTGACTTCCGGGTTCTGGAATACCGCCATGCCGGCAAAAAACAATTTAACCTGCTTTTGGCCGTAGCTCTGTCTTCACCGGAGAGCCTACATAACCACTGGTTCTTGACAAATAAGGTTGTGGAACGTATCCGCCTCCACAAACAACAGAAATTAAACATGCTGGACAGTGTGCACGCATACATAAAGACAAGCAGCTGTCGCCGCAGTTTTCTGATGGATTACTTCGGCGACCCGGTCGGCTACACGCGGTGCAATTTTTGTGACATTGACGGCATCGATCTGAGTTCAGCCCGTTCCGATGCTATGCTGTCCAGGACGCAACTGCTGGAGTCCCTGGAGCAAATGTTGAAGGAAAATGACCCCCAGGTAATCCCCCGATGTCTGGAAGCAATACCGGCCGACCAGGAGGCCTCGGTCCGGATTCGAGCGATGCGTATCCTGGAGGAACAACCGGATAACACGGTAGCGGCTCTTCTGGCCGGCTTGTATTCCCTGGGGGAGGAACAATTGCTGGCCTCGGGCCTCCGCTATCTCTGGCAGGGTCTTGAGGCGGTGTCGCCGCAGGAAACGCTCACCGAGGCCGTACTTACCGAGGCAGTCCATCGTTCTCCGGCCGCTGCCGAGCGCCTAATCTGCCGCCGGGCCAACCGTCTCCCCCCCTCAGTGCTGCGGCGACTGGCCGGCTGTCTGCAGCCGCCAGCTCGGTATACCGATCTGCATCTGATTGTCGGTGTCGGTCAATTGGAACAAGTAAGTGCCATGATTAAGCGGGAGGTGGGGTAAGTGGATACAACCCAACTATATGCACGGGTAGAAGCGGCCTTAGCTGAATTTGTTGAAACAGCAGACAAGCTCAGGAAACAAAAAAACCAGGCAGAACTGTTGCTGTCACGGGCAGAGTCGGCTCTGGAAGCCGCTGACCGTTTCCAGGCGCTGGAAGGTGAGTTGGATACACACCTGGCTACTTTCAAGCAATACCGAAATGACCTGAAGCACCAGCTCCAGGCCCTGGAAGAACGCTATACCGAGGAAATGGCAGCGGCTGTCGATGGTCTGAACCTGCTGGAGGAAAATATTGCCGATACCCTAAAGGACATGCGCCGTGAATATAAGAATATGCATAACTCGTGTAGCGACCGCCTGGAATTGATACGCTTGCGCAGCTTAGAGCAGATTCAGCGCAACTCCCAACTTCAAGAGCAGGCCTTGACGGACTTGCGGGAAAATCTTAACGAGGAGCTGACGGAAATCGCTGATTCTCTTAGCGAAATCGGCAGGAATCAAAAAAACAGCAACCGGAGAATGTTAATCCTGGCTACATCTCTCGTCGCAACTTGGCTCATATTGATCCTAATTGGCCTGGCATAAAGAAACTTTACCGAGCCCAGCGGCAATTGATTGGTTGGAAACACAGGTTTAATTCCGCCTATTCGCAATAAGGTGTTAAAAAACCAGTGAAAATATGATAAAGTGTTAACATACAACTGTGGAAAGGGGAATCACTTTGATACGGGGAATGTTAATTATACTGGGTATTGTTGCATTGTTAGTTGGGGCAGTCCTTACGCCTTCGATTCCACTTGACCGTGAGGAGTTCGCTATTACCTTAGAGTTGCAGGGAGACGAGAGTTTTTATCGCCACGACGGAGAGTTATTACTCATTGACGGCGCCATGACGAGACTGCTTTTTGGACGCAGAACAGTTGTCGGGACTGCAAGTGTTGGAGACATGAAACTGCAGCTCACAAGCTACAAACGCCACGACGGAGGATATATTTTAGAAATGACGGGATATGATGATGAAACCACGCCCGGACTAATTAATAAGGCCTATCTCCAGTTTCAGGGAAGTTTGCTGGACAGGCCGGAAAATGCTACCCTGAGCCTGACAATTGATAATGAAGAGGCGGCTGAAACCTTTACAACCGAATTCCAAGATCGATAATAAAACGGGCATCTGACGATGCCCCTATTTTTATTTGCCAAGTTTGGCTAGTTCGATATCGATAATTTCCTTGTCCAGATTGGGGAAGAGAATGCCCGGTTTATGCACTGGTGATTTGGGGCTTAAATTTACCCGCTCCCACTGTGGATTGTCTAACTCCAGGGCCGCAAAGACTTTTTCACTGGCAAAGGGCAGGAAAGGCGCTGTCAGTACTGCTAGGCTGGCGATTGCCTTCAGGCAGACAGTGATTGTTGCGGCGCATTGATCAACTTCAGATTTAATCGTCTGCCACGGCGCCTGACTGTCGAAATATTTATTGCTGCGACGCACTTGCTCAAAAATTTGTTTCAGGGCTTCTTTGAAGCGGCCCTCCTCAATTGCATTGCCGGCAGTGGTAAAGACGGTATCTATCTCCGCTAACAGCTGCTCTCCTTCCGGGTTGCTGCCTCCCGGAACAACACCATCAAAATATTTGTGCACAAAACTTACTGTTCGGTTGACTAGATTGCCCCAGGCGCCAGCCAGTTCGCCATTGTTACGTTCGACAAATTCCCGCCAGGAGAAATCTGCATCCCGGGATTCAGGACCGTTGACGGTCATAAAATAGCGCAGGGCATCGGCAGAGTAGCTCTCCAAAAACTCGGGAATCCATACCGCCCAATTGCGGCTGGTGGAGAGCTTTTTCCCCTCAATTGTCAAAAACTCACTGGAAACAACGTGGTTGGGAAGATTATACTCGGGATTCATGGCCAGAAGAAGCCCTGGGAAGATAACTGTGTGGAAGGGGATGTTGTCCTTGCCATGGACGTAATAACTGACCGCGTCCTTGCTCCAGAACTCTCGCCATAGATTGGCATCTCCCCGTTGTTCGGCCCAACGGCGGCTGGTGGTGAAGTAGCCCAATACCGCTTCAAACCAAACATAGACGCGCTTATCTGTAAAGCCCTCGATGGTCAGTGGAATTCCCCAGTCGATATCCCGGCTGATTGCGCGGTCATGCAGCCCTTCCCGCAGATAGCGGCGGGTCATTTCCCGGGCATTTAGGCGCCAGCCGCTGCCGTTTGTCTCCAGCAGCTGTTCCAACTCGTGCTGCAAACCGGACAGTTTAAAGAACAAGTGCTGAGTCTCCCGGCGTCCCGGTTCCTGGCCGCAGAGCTTACAGCGCCGCTCTTCCAACTCTTCCGGGTCCAATAAGGCGCCGCAGGCGTCGCACTGGTCTCCCCGGGCCTCTTTGGATTGACACCGGGGGCAAACGCCCTCTACATAGCGGTCGGGCAGGAATTTGCTGCAGTTATCGCACCAGGTCTGGAGCATTGTCTTGGTATACAGCCAGTCCCGGGCGTAAAGGTCTTCAATAATCGCTTGCACCTGCTCCTGATGCTGGGAATCGATAGTCGCAGTGTACAGATCATAACTAAAGCCCAGCTTGTCGAAGCTCTCCACAAACTCCTGGTGGAACTGTCTGGCCACATCTCCGGGCTTCCGCCCTTCTTCTCCCGCCCGAACGGCGATTGGCGTCCCATGACAGTCGCTGCCGGAAACAAACAGCACCTTATCCCCCCGCAACCGAAAATAACGGGCAAGAATGTCCGCCGGCAAAAGACCGGCTATGTGGCCCAAGTGCAATGAACCATTGGCATATGGCCAGGCAGAACAAATCAAAACATTTTTCATCTTGACACCTCCAAAAAATAACTAAAAACCCGCCCCAGCCATCGGCCGGGACGGGTAAGAACCCGCGGTACCACCCCGCTTGTTGTCTTAAGACAACCGCTTGGCGCGCTGTATCGGGCGCTCCCGGCCCGGCCTTGCCCGAAGGTTCGACCGTGCTGCTCAGGGACCATCTTCGGTCAGAAATCCGTTGTCGGTTCCCACCAATGCCGACTCTCTGCAAACAGATTGACAGACCTACTCTTCCCGTCATTGCGTTAATTTATGGATAATCACAATTATAAGCGCTGCCACTGAAGTTGTCAAACTTTTATAAGCGGTTTATAAGCGCCCAAATAATCGGCAAAACAAAGCGCCCAAGGAAGTACAGGATTGCCAGCAGCGCCAGCAAATAAGCGCCATGCCGGATTAAAGCCGTAGATGGCTCTTTGGATTCGTTGCGCATGTCCGTTCCCCCTTTATTGGCTATTCTCCCCACCTAACCAATTGCTATACCGCTCACTGCAGGGTATACTCTAAGAGAAATTCGCTATAAAGGGGTGTTTGCATGAATCGAGGTTGGGTCTTTTGGCTTGGAGTTTTGCTGGCCATCGGCGGAACGATGATCACACGCTTGGATATCGGCAGCCCCAACGCCGGGCATATCCTATCAATAATTGGCCTGGGCATGGTTTTCTGGGATTTCGTCCGCCGCGGTGGCACATGAGGATAAGCAGCAGACGACAGGCCGTCGTCATTCTCCACTAGTTAATTCGTCGAGAACCTTGAATAATTCCCGGGCATCGCTCAGGGCCTCCCGGCAAAACTCTTTGCTCAAGACAATTTTGCCCCCATCTTCAAACCTTAAATGGGGACTGGACTGGACCAGGTCCCGGGCCTGATGGTCATCTGCATCCGGCTTGCCCAGTGCATGCATGAGCACGTTGCGCAAATGATTATAGGCCTTTAGGCGTCGCCACAATTCACCGGTTTCGGGAAAATTCAGTTTGCAGACCTCTTTCAGATAGCTGGCAGCGCGCTGAATCCCAGTCCCTTTTATATCTTCCAAACCCTTTTCATAGTTGTGGTCCATTTGCAGCTGATAACAGACATCATTCATCCCGGTTTCCAACAAAGCATACATGGTCAAGAATACCGTAGTGTGCAGAAGATAGGGGAAATACGCCTCAAATTCCCACTGTTCAGATTCAGCCTTTGCCCGCTTTCCCCTTTTATTAAGGTAATCGTCAACATATTCAAGATAGCGTTCCAGCTCGATAAATTGTTGATTCCTATCCATGAGTACCTCCATTCAGCTAAATAAAAAACCTGCCGCGGCAGGTTTTTTATTTACATCTTTTCAACATTTACCGCTTGGGGACCATTGGAACCCTCGGTTACTTCAAAGCTGACTTGCTGACCTTCATCCAGACTCTTAAAGCCATCACCCTGGATTGCGCTGAAATGCACAAACACATCGGGCTCGCCATCCACCTGAATAAAGCCATAGCCCTTCTCATTGCTGAACCACTTAACTTTACCTTGCTTCAAAACTTGACCTCCTAAGTATTTTCATACTTAGTATACCCAAGACCCAGTCAAATAACCTCAATGTCCACGAGAACCGGCATTACCATTCCGGGCAGTTACTTTATAATAATAATGCGTAATACACGCCAAAAGGGCGGCAATAATTGGTTCAACTCCTTCTCCAATATGGATATCCACAGAGTGGCCGATAACATCTCCGCCCAGTCGGCCGCTCAGGTTTTGATTTTCGATGCTGAGATTTATATCAAAGCCCAGCACTTCGCCGCCGACCCGTCCGGTAAATTTTCCTTCGCTGCTCCGCAGAGTGATGCTCTGTCCGTCAACCGCGCCACCAAACCGACCACTAATTTCTGTTGCACTCCGTGTCAGAACAACATCTTTACCAAAAACACCGCCCCCGAGTCGCCCGGTGATTTGAGAATCGGAAAGTTGAATCCGGACGTCTCCTCCTCGAAGCAAGCCGCCAACCCGGCCGTCAACCGTCGTTTCCGTCACGGCACACCGGATGTCAATCCGCCAATAGCGCCACCCACACGGCCATTAATTTCACTTAATTTTAAGCCCCTTTCATTCCTGCCAAGCGACAATATTTCTAACCTCGCCGATATCCTGGAATCCGCTTTGTAAATACAATTTGCGGGCAATATCATTGTCCACAAGCAGGTAAAGGCCTTCTCCTCCCCTGCGGGTAAACTCCTGCTGCATATGCTGCATCAAGGCAATCGCGCACCCCTGACGGCGAAATTCCGATAGAGTGCGGAAGTTCTCCACCCGGGCCAGAGAGCCCTGATAAAATAAATATCCGGTGGCTGCCGGAGTACCGTTAACCCGAACCAGGTAGTACTGGACATCAGGATTGGCAAATTCCCGGGCAAACACCGTCTCAATCATCTCCGGGGTCCCCCAGGCCTGCTCACCGGTGACAATAATCTGCGCTTCGGCCCGATTATGCTCTTCCACTTTTTCGACAGTTATCCCCGGTCGCAGAGGCGGTTCAACAGGCAGTGAATCCCATAGCATCACTGTAAAAATATCTTCTTGTATCTGGTAACCTTGCTCTGCCAAATACTCCACGAGGCCTGGCGGTTTTGTAAACTGGTCGCAATAAATACGGGGGATCAAACCCCGACTACGGTAAAAATCTTCAATCTCCGCGATTGTATCAGCAACTTTACCGGCGGTAACGTTGATGTCCTGGGCGTGATTGGAATCGTGATGTTCGGGATTATCCGGATTCCAAAATAACGTCCCCCAGGCACGGTCTTCCCGGTTACTGATTATGCCAAAGTAACCGGCATTATGCTCTAATAGTCTTTTCAGCATCAATCCACCTCCAAAGAATGTTTGGTGGTCTCGGTCGGCCAAAAGAATTGCATAACCGATAGAAATCCCAGGAAACAACTGAGGAATCCGGCAGCCACCAAGTGTAAACCACCATATGTCAACCAGGCTACAAGGGAAAAAGCACTGATAATTAGCAACCATAATCCCCAAAGTAAAGCTCGGCCGCGATTACCCGGCTTTGTATCGGGCAGGGACGAGCGCAAGGCCAGACGCTGCAGCCAATCCGGCAGTCGATACTCCAATAACGAAAAACATAGAATTAGAGCTGCAATAATCTGCAGAGTCAAAACAACAGTAATGAGTCCGCTGAGCCAAACTAAGGTTGCGGGATACAGGGTAATCATATACTTGATTCCCCAGTAACCAAAGCAACCACCCAATAACCAATCTTTGCCTTCCCGGGCCCACCAATGGTACCAATATATGTGCCGGCTGCCTGCCCAATGCAACCTGCCCGCAAGTCTGCCGCTGGCAAGCTCAACCCACTGCCGCCAACCTAAAGCAACCAACCGGTATTTGGCGCCGGTAACAAGCAGTAAGAGTAAATAGGGTGTACCGAGCATCAACAGTTCCACAAAATCACCGCCTGTACAATCAGTTCTCATTGAAATTCGACGTCCGACCAGTTTTTCCCTGCTGACAGGCGGGTACGTTCATATGACAAAATGAGACCGCTACGGCCTCATTTATTGATTGTAATCTGCTCTCTAGCCAATTCATCACAGCGATTGTTGAACTCGTTATCAGCGTGGCCCTTAACCCAGACCCAGGTAATGTCATGTCCCTGAATCAGCTGCAACAATTGTTGCCAAAGGTCGATATTCTTAACCTTGCCCTGTTTAAAATTATTTCGCTGCCAGCTTTCCAGCCAGCCTTTGTTGAATGCATTAATAATAAGTTCAGAATCACTATAGACGGTGACCCGACATGGTTCTTTCAGGGCACGAAATCCTTCAATCACTGCCCGCATCTCCATCCGGTTATTTGTGGTTTGCTCCTCAAACCCGCTGAGTTCCTTTTTATGGGCACCAAACATGAGAATAGCGGCCCAGCCTCCAGGCCCGGGGTTGCCAGAACATGCGCCATCGGTATATAGCGTAACAGCCTTTAGTTCTCTTATCATCATCTCGTCCTCCTGATAACACTGCTTCAACAGTATTCTCTCTTTTTACACATCAATCCTTCCCCGAGACAAAAAAAACATTTGACAGACCTGCGCCCGCGTGCTATATTTGTTTCAACTTGGCATCAAGGTAAAGCGTTGAGCGGGATTAGTACCTGCAGTTATTACGACCGCAGCGAGCCGGGGCGGTGGGAGCCGGCGTCGTTCTTGCAGCGAATGGACCCGTGAGCGTCCGGGGGAAACAAGTATCCCGGAACGGCAGCCACCGTTATCGGCTTTGAGGGGACCTGTTTACGGTCAACTAAGGTGGCACCGCGGAGATTTCCGTCCTTAAATCAGAGGACGGTTTTTTATATCCAAATAAAAACAATGGAAAGTGATGATTGGGAGTAGTACCTGACAAACAGGGGCTTTCCAGCGAGCCGGGATGGTGTAAGCCGGCAGCGTCTGGTCAGGGAATGGACCCAGGAGCGCCCGGGGGAATTAAGTACCCCGGCCGGCAGCCGCCGTTACCGGCAAAAGAGCGGACCTGGTTACAGGTCAACTAAGGTGGCACCGCGGCTTACCCCCGTCCTTTTTTGAGGACGGTTTTTTATTTTGGAGGTGATGACAATGCTGTGAAGGCATACCAGATTCAGACAACCAAAGCTTTCCGGCACGGTTCATCATGCCGGATGTTTGAATGAAAAACTACAAAATACTCTAGAAAGGGGTCTGAAAAATGCAAAACGCCTATAAAACAAAGCGGGGGTTTTACGGACAATTTGGTGGCAGCTTTGTTCCCGAGGAATTACAAGTGGTATTAGATATCCTGGAAACCAGGTATACTGAATCGATTAACGACCCGGCCTTCACCCGAGAACTGGACAAGATGTACCAACAGGCGATAGGACGTCCTAATCCGCTCTATTTTGCCGAACGTCTAACTGAGAATCTGGGTGGTGCCCAAATATTTTTAAAACGAGAAGACCTAAACCATACCGGCTCCCATAAAATTAACAACGCCATCGGACAGGCGCTTCTGGCCCGGCAAATGGGTGCTAAACGGATAATCGCCGAGACGGGTGCCGGACAGCATGGTGTGGCCACTGCGACCGCCGCCGCAATGTTTGGCCTGCCCTGCACAATTTATATGGGTGCCGAGGATATGCGCCGCCAGGCCCTGAATGTTTATCGCATGGAGTTGCTGGGCACTCGGGTCCACAAGGTTGAAGCCGGGGCCGGGACCTTGAAGGACGCAGTTGACGCCGCTTTGGAAGATCTGATGGCCCATTACGACACCACCTATTACCTGCTGGGTTCGGCGGTAGGCCCCCACCCTTATCCGGCGATAGTCCGCCATTTCCAGGCAGTAATTGGTCGCGAAGCCAGAGAGCAAATCCTTCACCAACAGAACCGGCTGCCAGATTATGTTCTTGCATGTGTTGGCGGTGGCAGCAATGCCATCGGTCTTTTTTCCGGCTTCCTCAACGATTTAAACACCAAAATTATCGGTGTCGAACCAGCTGGTCATGGTCTAAACTCAGGAAAACACGCCGCTCCGCTTTGCAAGGGAAAACCTGGAGTCATCCACGGCTTTAAATGTCATATGTTGGGCGATAAAGCCGGCAACTCGCGGCCCACCCATTCGCTGGCCGCAGGCCTGGATTACCCCGGCGTCGGCCCAGAGCACAGCCATTTGAAAGAAACCGGTCGCGCCAACTATGTTGCAGTCACCGACCGCGAGGCCCTGGCGGCCTTCAATGTGCTATCGCGCACCGAGGGGATAATCCCCGCTCTGGAGAGCGCCCATGCTGTGGCCTATGCGTTAAAACTGGCGCCCACCTTGGCGAAAGAGCAGGCGCTTATTGTCAACCTCTCAGGGCGCGGTGACAAGGATGTGGCCCAGGTGAGTAAACTGGACAATACCGTCCCGCTCAGCCAAGTATAAAGCAGAACAATCAAAAAACGGGCTGCCCCTGATTGAGGGAACAGCCCGTTTAGGACGGTTATCAGTTCCAGCGCGCAGACAACTGGTAATCCCATTCAGTCGTCGGTGGTTCTTCGGCCTGGAAAAAGTCGCAATTGACACCCACGTCTTCTGCCGCCAAACGCAGGTGGCAGAGGGCGATGCCAATATCAATCGGTGTAAACCTACCGGTCAAATTCTTCAATTTTGGTCGCGCGCTGTACACGTGTATCACATTGTTATCGGGATACAACCGCCAGGGCTGCCGATTGACTGCTGAAGGAGCCCGGCGCAAAGCCGACAGGATATGTTCCCAACCCGGGTTCGAATGCAACCAAGAGTCCAGGGGAAAATTCTTAGGCAGCAATCGCTCTACTGGCAACCGCCGGCTCATACCGGCGGCAGCCTTCAAAGCCCGGTTCCAGGTCTGGGATGCAGTCTGGCCCAAGGCTATCAGGGCATGAACAGTATCCGCGCCAGTAAGCTCCAACTCTTCACTGAGCTGGTTTTTATCAAAAAAACCGCCAATCCAACAGGTTCCCAAACCCATTGCGGTGAGCTCAAGCACTATCCTCTCTACAGCAAAACCCAGGTTAAGTAGCGACTGGTGTTTGCCATCGCAGATGGCAGCTATGTACAAAGGCGCTCGTATTTTGCCGTAGCTGCCGATAAAGCCGGAGAGATGGGGATGAACTTCTTCGCCTGGCAAAAGCCGCAAACGTAACTGGTTTTCGTTGAGAAGCGAAGGGCTTTGCAAACAATGCATCACCTGCCCCGTCAGCTGCGAATTTAGTTGCTGCTGATACTGACGCACAGATTTTCTGGTGTGTATTTGTTGAATCCAACCACCCACAATTTTTCCTCCTATAGATCCAGGGAATATTTGTCAGGAAGAGCGAACTTCTTCCGCGCCTGCTCGTATTCTTCGGCGAACCGAGACGGCTGCGACAGCAATTGAACTAGATGATTACGGCCAAAGGCGCTTTCAATCACCTGACACATATAGGTGCCGATTGGATATCTGGCCGTCAGCGCAGAAGCCGCTGTCAGAGCAAACTGCCGTTCCAAATCCGCACGAAGCTGTTCAGGATTACTGCTCTCGTCTTTGCATTTTTCTCTTAGTTTGGCAAAATCATGTTCCCGCCGTTTCTCTGCTGCTGCCCACTGTTGCGAGACAACACCGCTGGTGGGCAAGGTGAAGAATAGAGTGGCCGCCCCTTCCAAAAATAATTTGCTTAAAAATGACGAGACGACCTGCTCACGGGAATTTCCCGCTTGTTTGGCAAATTTTTGCGTACAAATTCGATGCACAAAATGACACAGCAAGGACAAAAGCGGCGTATCCTCGACAAAAAGCTTGCGTTTCCGCTGCTCTAAGGAAAACACATTTATTGCCAGCTGTTTCCCCTGAAAAACCACCGGCCGGCAGGCACCAGGCACAAAAAAAACTTCTGCGTCAGTTTCTACCTGTTCGGGTAAATGCCTGATCAACAATTGCTCCAGCGACACACTGGACACCCGGCCCAAAATATTTAAGATATCGGACCAACCGGCATCCTGAGCTGCGGTTGTCACCGAAGCAGCCAGCTCCCGTGCGCCCTCAAAGCCAGCCGAATTGCCGTCGGAAATCGCCCGCGCCACTTCATCGGGATTAATTCCAGCTTGTTGCCAGTAAATATTAAATCCTTGGTTAGACGTAAAATCAGCGGGTCTGGGTTCTGTCAGGGATTTAACTGACCCCAACTCGATAATGATGGACACGCCCACCACTCCCTTGCTTGTTCCTAAGTGTATTATTCTATATTTAAAATAATTTTCCTCTGAAAATAACCAATTTTATGCAGCAAAACACTGTATCGACTCTATGGCTGCTGGGAAAAATAGATTTGAACCCAGTAAGGAGGCGATAAAATGAGCAGCAGTGGTATCGCAACCAGTTGGATTATTGTTGGCTTGGGTATCGTGGTTTCACTGATCGGTTGGTTTATTGGCGGCAATCTTGGCTCAGGTATTTTGGGCTTTGGTCTTGCCCATATCGTGCTGGGTCTGCTGGACACCGCCCGTCCCAGTGTCCGTCACTAAAAAATGGCACCTTAGGTGCCATTTAATATTAATTTTAGTCAAATAGGAGGTTATCTCCTTTTTGCAGACCGGCAGGGGTCTTAATTAAGTAATCACTGGCCCCCAGCTTCAGGGCGTGCTCAATTATTTCACGGCGCCTATAAGAAGTCACCATCGTAATTTCCGGCTTATAATCTTCGTATTGAACAAGTTCTTCCAAAACTCCCAGCCCATCCAGTTTGGGCATGATTACATCAAGAAAAATCTTATCAGGACGATGATGCAGTATCCGTTCAACGGCATCGGCGCCATTATCTACTGATGCAACAATTTTATAATTTTGTTCCCTGGCCAATTCCTCAACGCGCGCGCGGGAAATGGGATCATCGTCGGCAATAATCGCTGTTTTAAACATCGGCTTCTCCCTCCTGCCGTTTTTTATTTTATTCAACATTAACAGCAAAATCCCTGCTAATTCCAAAAAAAAAACCGCACTTTGTTGTGGTAAACCGTGAGAAAATAAACTATAATTTATCTAGTAACTAGTAGGGGGGAGTGAGCATGTCGTATCCAATAGAGGCATTAGATTTTCAAAAGGATTTTCCTGAGTTCAGCCGTCTGTTTAAGGTCATCTATGATGGCAAAGAGCCATGCCGAAGCATGTATGAATGGCTGTTTGTCAAAAATGTTTTTAATCGTGAAGGCCATTTCCTGCACGTGGCCAAAGATGGCGCCAAGGTTGTTGCCTCTGACTGTCTGCTTCCTGTGCCAGTCATAATCAATGGCAACCAGTATAATGCCGCCTGGTCAATTCGGACAATGACGGACCCTGAGTATCAACGCCGGGGAATTTTCCGGGCCCTGACAAATCACAATATTGAAGCTGCTCGCAGGCAGGGAATTGATCTAATTCTTGGCTTTGCCAACAACAATTCCTACCCGGGGTACGTCAAATTTGGCTGGGAAGTGCTGTTTGAGCGCACCGCCAGTTACCGACCACTGAATCTAGAAAAAGCCCTGACAAAAAAGCTTCGTCTGCCGGGGCTGGCCAAGCTGGCCAATGAGGGATATCGGCGCTATGACCACAGAAAGTTACAGGCCAACTCCCATCGACATACCGGTTGGTTTCGTTTTACCAACTCAACACAAGCGCCGCCGGAAACTGATAGTTTATGGGCAAAAATGCATAACTTTGCACCAATCATGGTAGCACGACATCACAAATATTGTGACTGGCGCTACAACCAAAGGCCTAACCACAAGTACAAGTTTATCACCGCATACCAAGGCGCAGAACCGGCCGGCCTCTTGATCTGGCGAATGCTTAAAAACGGCTCGGCGCTTTTAGTGGACTATGTCGGCCCCCGTAGCAAAGATCTCATTGTTGCTCTGGCAAATCAGGCCCTGATTCAAGCAAGGAATAACGGAGCCAATTTGATGTTGGAAAGTACTGGTCCGTATTTCAGAGCGGAGCTAAAAACCCTAGGCTTTAGAGATCTCGGGCGCCCTTTGCAAAACAATCACTTCATTGCTCTGCGCCTTAACGAAAAATTGGATTCCAAAATCCTGGGATCTGAAGAAAACTGGTTTTTTTCCTATGGAGACAGCGAGTTCGATCTCGATGCAGGCTTCTAGAAGACTGCGCCGTGTGGCATTCACGCGGTGCAGTTTTTTTATCCATTGACAGTGGCTACTTGAGCTATCATAATTTATAATATGGATAATCTTTCCGGGAGGTTGACCGAATGCAAATAACTGCTCTTAGCTGTGGCCGCCCCCAGGGCAACAGCGCTGCCCTGGCCGATTACTTTCTACAGCAACTTACCGGATTTGCCACCACCAGTCACCATATCCAGCTGGCAACTGCGGCAATTACACCCTGCGGCAATTGTGAATACCGCTGTTTTTCCGGTAGCTGTCCTTATGATGATGAAGCAGATGCCATCCTCTCAAAACTTTATTCGTCAGATATCACTGCGCTGTTTGTACCTACATATGGTGGGTTGCCGCCGGCAACCTGGGTAGCGCTGATGCAAAGGCGCCAAAGCATGGATTGGAAACGGCAAAATCCGCGTCAGTTTCTTGTAGGAGTTGTGCTAGCCAATGCGGCGGGCGCTACCAGCAAAGAACACACTCCCAAGATTATTGAAGCCACGGTGGCAGACTGGGGTGCAGCCAAAACAGCGTATATGCAGGTAGAGCCTCGGGAGCACCAACAATCCTCCCTCACTCCAGACCTTATTTTGGCCGGAGATGTCCAAAGGAAACTATCCGGTATCGTTGATAAAATTTACGTTTGGCATCAGGGTCGGACAGCAAACCAAATTTAAAGTATGCGCCACTTGGGGTCATCACCCTTGGGGCGCTTTTACTTTTCCCGGCGAATATGTTTGGCCAGCATAATATCCGGTTTGCCAGCTCCGTTGGCGTCGGGAATAACGCCGACAATTTCATACCCTTGCTTTATGTAAAATTCGTAGGGGTGGCCATGGAAATTTTCTATATGTTGAAGTTTTTTCAGCACGCCGGGGAAAAGCTCACAATTGCCGATACTTGTCTCGCCCTTGGTGTCATCGCTGCCAATATAAATTGTGCCGCCTCCGCGAACGCTGATTTCGGCTTCCAGGTCAGCCACTAGAGCCGCGCCCAAGCCCTGGCCGCGATAGCCCTCCCGCACCATCAGGGGGTGCAGCTCCCAACACATGCCATTATAAGCAGGCAGAGCGCCAATCATGCCCAAAACCAGATTTCCTTCAACGGCAATTCGGGCAATCCGGTCGGTGGCCAATAATTCCTCCACCTCGTCTCTGGCAGCGGCCAGTGTCGGCCACCCGTCAGGACAGGGAAAAGCCTGATGTAAAAGCTCAGCAACCTGCTTGACTTGCTCAGTACCTGCGACAAAATCGGTAATGTTTACCATTATACACCTCTTTTCCAATCTTACTGCAATACCAAACTAAAACTATTAGCATTAGTCTACCGCTTTTTCAAGGCTTTGAAAACATCATGAAGATGCTTTTTAGTATAGAAGCTCAACCCCAGGGCGAAGTTGAGCTTTTCGCCATCAAAATACCTTCTTTGCCGGCAGAAACCGCCAGCTCTAAAAGCTGGATAAAACTGAGCTCTGAACGGCTCTTCAGCACAGCCATCAGCATTGGTAGATTGGCCCCATAGACAACCTTAGCCCGGTTTGTGAAGTCGGCGGCCACTTGGCCACATACTCCCTGCCGTGAATCCACCAAGATTAACACAGGCCCAGGGCAGTTTCTCACCAATAACTCCAGTTCCCGTCGCAAGTTATCCTCGGTATCGCCAGGTTGTAAACCCAAGGCATAGACCCCTTGCTGACGACCAAGCACCTGCTCGGCAGCTGTTACCAACTCCAGGGCAAGCTTGCGCATTCCAAGCACAATTACCGCTGGCATAATGTCCCCCCTTGATTTCATCTTGGTTATAATCTTTCCTAAATATACAAACACATGCCATTTTCCTTGAGCCAATGCAAATGTTCTCGGTAATTGGGGCAAGCCCCTTCCACCAGCCCCCAAAACCGGGGTGAATGGTTCATCTCCTGTAAATGAGCCAGCTCATGTAACAAAACATAGTCCACAACCGCTACCGGCGCCAAAAGCAGCCGGAAATTAATATTTAGATTCCTGCCGCCAGAACAACTGCCCAAAATACTTTGCTGATCACGAACCTTCACCTGATTGTAATGAAATTGAAAGTGCCGTTGGTTTAGATATGCCACCCGCCGGGGCATGTAATCCTGGGCAATCTGCCGATATATCCCTGCTACTAACTCGCGAACAATCTCCCGCTCCGCTTTACGGGGAGTAATAAAAATAGTTCTGTCTCGCAGGGTAGCCTGAAAAGCATCACCCGCTCCGAATTGCAAACTCAGTTGCTCATCCAAAAGCGGTATTTGCTGACCACTATTATATTCACGCCGGGGACATTTTTTCCGAATCCGAGCAAGATTCGTACTTAACTGCGACCAGTGTTCCTTAACAACTGCCTCAGCACGCTTGCGAGGGCACCCCACCGGCACCCGCACGATGATGCCATCCTGGGGATTCATGGTAATATGGATTTTTTTCAGCCGGGGCGAATGTTCCAGCGTCAGTTGTTGGCCATTGATGGTGAGGATGCTCTTTTTCATTCCTGTCCTCCTGAAAAATAGATGTCTCTATTCTAACATTAATTTTTTTCATGGAACATATGTTCCAGAAATGTTATACTAAAATTATCCTTACTTAAGGCGGGGGAAGTTTATGCCTAAACTGACAATCAGCGTCCGCGATCTTTTGACCCTACGCTTTGGTCCCCGGGATATCAGCCGCGCTTATGTTCATCCACTACGACTCCAGCAGGGAATCCAGGGCCACAGCGCCGTTACCGCCACCCGCCCAGCGGAGTATAAACGAGAAGTTTCCGTTTTTTACGACTGGCAGAGCGAGAACTGGCAGCTCACTGTCCGCGGTCGCATTGACGGCTACCAGGACACCGGTGATTACATATTGGTGGAAGAAATCAAAACAACCTGGCTCCCTCCTGAGCGCCTGGATCCGCAGCACAACCAATTTTATCTGGCCCAGCTCGGCGTCTATGCCTGGATTGTGCAGGACCAAAGCCCCGGACGGACAATTCGGGCCCGCCTCACCTGGTGGCACTTGGAACAAGAAGAGGAGCGCTCCATTGACCTCACAGCGGAGCAAATTGCCAACAGCGGTAAACTGTTGGCCGAATTGGTTCGCGATTACATCAACCAGGAACAACGCCAGCAACAGTGGCTGGCGGGGAGAAACGCCAGCTTACGAACCCTCGCCTTTCCCTTTGCCAGCTATCGCCCCGGTCAACAGGAGCTGGTGGCAACAACCCAGCTGGCCCTGGAGCAAGACCAGGACCTGATGGTCGAGGCGGCCACCGGTATTGGCAAAACAGCCGCAATCCTCTATCCCGCCCTTCAGTGGCTGGCAACTGCTCCACCCGAGGCAAAGTTATTCTTCCTTACAGCAAAAACCTCGGGGCGGGCAATAGTGGAGGAAACCCTGCATCGCCTGCCGGGGCTAAAACTGCGGGCGGTGTTTATCGAAGCCAAAGAACGCAGCTGCCGCCATCCTGAGGGCGATTGTGACACCTGCGAATTGGGCCGGGACTTTTACCCCCGGGCGACAAAGCTACTGCCCGGGTTATTGAACCGGCAAATTCTCAGCGTCGACCTGATCCGGGAACAGGCAGACACGGCCAAACTTTGCCCTTTTGAACTGGGTCTTGAGGCCGCCTCCCTGGCAGATTTGGTGGTGGCAGATTACAATTATGTTTTTGACCCCCTAGTCCAGCTCAAACGTTTTTTCGGTCCGGGGCAAAATGTCCCGGCGGCCCTGTTGGTGGATGAAGCCCATAATCTGGTGAGCCGGGGGCGAGAAATGTTCTCCGCGACGCTTGCAAAGAAGCAGATTCTTGACCTGCAACGGGCACTGAAAACTGAAAATCCCCAACTGGCCGATCAGTTTGGAGATCTGAACAAATCCTTTATTCAATGGAACAAAGAACTTAAAGCCCAGGGGGGCGGGATGCTGCTCTTAGACAAACTGCCCTGGGGCATGCGCGCCAAACTGGAGCGCATGTCGGAAACCATCGCGCTTATGGAATCAGAATCGGTAGAACTGGCCGATTTCAGCAAGCGCCTGCTCCGCTTCAACCGCATCTGCCAACACCTAAGCCCGGAACACGCCGTTTATGTATCCCGGCAGGGGGGCGACACCTTGCTTCAGATATTTTGCCTTAACCCCGGCCCGCTGCTAAAACAACAACGGGGGCAAAACAGAGCAATATTTTTTTCCGCGACCCTCAACCCCGGCCCTTACTACCGGGAGTTGTTGGGCTGTCGGGAGCAATATCTGGATGTGAACCTGCCCTCGCCCTTTCCCCGGGAAAATAGACTCTATGCCCACATCCCGGGCATTCAAACCCGCTTTGTGGTGCGGGACAGATATTACCCCGCGGTGGCCCGTAACATCGCCAGGGTGGTAAGTTTCAACCCAGGCAATTACATCGCCTACTTCCCTTCCTACACCTACCTGCAAGCGGTTGCGGCTTACCTGCCGGAATACCTGCCCTCGGGCTTCAAGCTGCATTGTCAGCAGGCAGGCATGGACATTGCTGCCCGCCAGGAGTTGCTGGCGGCCCTCACCGGCGCCGGCGCCAATCTGGGCATGGCTGTGATGGGCGGCCTGTTTGGCGAGGGGGTGGACATGCCCGGCGAGCAGCTGATTGGCACCATCATTGTCGGTCCCGGTCTGCCAATGGTCTCAGCACAACAACAACTGATTCGGGACTATTTTGACCAAAGTGAAGAAGGAAGTGGTTTCCTCTACGCCTACCTGATTCCCGGTCTCCTGCGGGTGATTCAATCGGCCGGCCGGGTGCTGCGCACACCGGAGGACAGAGGAATTGTTGTCCTGATGGACGACCGCTTCCGCAGCGAGGGCTATCGGCAACTGCTTCCGGAAAGCTGGCTGGCAGAAGGGCTGTTTGCATCTGCCTGGCCAAGCCGTATCGAAGAATTTTGGTCCAGATAAAAAAGGAGCCACGGCTCCTTTTTTTAGATACTTTTTAGGACGTCATTGCGCTTCATCAACACCACAATTCCCAACATTCCGAGTCCCGAGAGCACGGGGATGCTCCACGCTGGCCAGATTTCAATCAGTAACCCGGCGAGCACGAAGCCCACCGGCGAGATCGATATCGCCGCGGTTTGCAGCAGGCCGAACACTCGTCCCCGGTACTCTTCAGGGGTTTCCCTTTGCATGAGGACAAAAATCGGTACATTGATAATCGGCTTGGTAACGCCGGAAACAAGAAGCAAGCCAATGTATATCGTCAGAAGCACACGGATATCCAGGGGCAAAAACGCCGGAAGCGCCGGGATCCCCAGCGCAAGCTGCCCTAGTGAAAGAACCAGCGCGCCGATAATCAGCATCCGATATTTGCTTTTCGCCTCGGGCCTGATGGAGAGCACCAGCGAACTGATAAAGATCCCGGCCGGGAAAATCGCCATCGCCAGCCCATACTGGGCCTCACTGAAACCAATTACGTTATTGAGGATGAACGGCAGCGCCACGCTAAACCCCATGGCGGTGAAGAAATTGATAAACACCGCATAGCAGCAGATGGCGTATAAAAACTCATGGCGTCGGAGGAATCCCAGCCCCGCTGCCAAATCCGCCAGCACACTCTTGGCTTCGCTCTTTGCGCCCTTGACGTTTAGATGAAAATCGATAAATAGTTCGGTAATCCCCGAGAGAAGAAAGGCAATACCGGTGATAATCATAAAGATGCGGATGTCCACCAGAACAAAAATCATTCCCCCGACTGCCGGAGCAACAATCTCCGCCAGCGAAAAAATACTGTGACTAAGGGAGTTTATTCGCATCAGGCGCTTATCATCGACAAGACCAGGGGTGGCGGCATCGAGGGTAACTGTAAACAGTGTATTCACCAGTGACAACAGCACTGTTGCGACATAAATATAGGATAAATGCAAGCCCCAGAACCCGGATAGAATGAACAAGCCCGTAACCACGGCGCCGCTGAGCAGGTCCATGCTAACAACCATTAATTTTCGTGGCAATCGGTCGGCGATGACACCGGCAAACGGACCGATGATGATCCGAGGCAGCACACTGAGCAATAACGTGGTGGCGAAGCTCATCCCAGAACCAGTGACCTGCAGGACATAGAGGCCGATTGCGAAGTTATAGATCAAAGTGCCAAAGGTGGAAACTAGTTTACCTGCCAGCATCAATGCCATATTCGCCTGGGCCCGGCGCTCAAACTCTGGCCCTTCCAGGGACAGGACTTTTTCAGCTGCTTGCATTATGAGTCCCCTTCAAAAAAGCGTTCGAACTGCTCTGCAAGGCGAAGCATTCCCCCGGGGCGGAGACTGTAGCGGTCGTTGTCTGGGGTCACATGCGCCCGGACCAGCCCAGAGGCCCGCAAGATAACCATGTGATGATGAACTGTACTTTTGGCGAGACCAATAAATTTAACCACATCGGTAAAGGTACGGGTGCCAGCGCCCAAAAACCGCAAAATCCGCAGGCGGTTTTCATCCGCCAACGCCCGCCCACCCCGCAGCAAGGCCGGTGCCGGACTCGCCAAATCCGTGGATGCGACATCCACGGGGTAATAAATACAGTATTCTCCTGCCCCCCAGTCGTTCAAGTTCCACGGACTGTAGTGATATTGAGGAACGAGGACAACCCGCTCCAGCCCGGGCCACTCCAATGTGACGCCGTTGGTGGCGCGCTCGATTTGCTCTTCAGACGTCCAATCCTGCCGAGAGCGTTCCTGGGCATCTGCCGTCAGCTGTGCCAGTATTTCAGGGTCCACTTTGCTGAAATACACTCGCTGCCAAATATTCAGCCCTTCTAACCACTGCTGGTGGAGTTCATCAACATCTAGGCGAGAAAGCTGTCCCTTCTCATCCCGGGGCAACAATAGTGTAATTATCTCCTGTTTACTGAGGCCGGCGAACCAAGTCAAGAAGTCCTCGGCTGTCCGAGCCGGGGATAGGCGGCACAACACCAGGGGCAACGGAGACAGTTTGCGATAACGCTCCCCATATCCGTCCGGTACCTGCTTAGTTACTGATTTAAGCCACTTCGGTCCCAAATCCGTAATTTTATTCCCTTTGTTATCGAGGAAAGCGAGCAAACTGATGACCAGCTCATAACAAGGACGGGGATCGTATTCTACTTGCATCTGCTTACACCTCCATCACATGCTTGCTTCTGCCATGTTGTCATCGTTTAGATTCAGAAACACAGGGGACACCAGGGCAATCAGGGCCACCAATGCAACCATCCCGCCGGCTATAATGAAGAGCAGTGGTAAACCCCAAAACTCGGCCACCACGCCGCCGACAAAGCCGCCCACGGGCATGCCCAGCTGGGCAAGCAGAATGCGGACAGCAAAGACCCGCCCCATTAAGTCTGCAGGTACCCGCTTCTGGTAAATCGTGTTGTTGTGGATGTTAAATATTATCATTGTAAAACCATAGATGCTGTTTAAAATAATCGCCACCCAGAGATTTGTGACCAGGCCAATTAGGGCCAAGATAAGGCCACCGGCCACCTGAAAGCCCATCATTACCAAGCGACGGTCACCAGGCTCCCGGCTTAAACCGGTCCAAACGGTGGCCGCAATCATACCCAGGGAACCAGCGCCGGTAAACAAGCCATAGTGAAAGGCATCGCCGGCAAGGCGCTCGGTAATCAGCGGCAATAGCATCGGGCTGGTGGCTGAAGCACAGGTGTTGGAAATGGCCAGGAAAATACCCACCCAGAAGAGAGCGGGATTTTGGCGGAAAAACACCAGCCCCTGACGAAACTGGGTCAGCCAGGGTTCACGGCCAGTGCTCCCGGAACGGCAGGACGGAAGCATTGTCAGCAATGTAGCGGCGACTGCGGTAAGCACCACCATCAGAACCAGAACTGGCCCTGCCCCCAGATAGCGGATCAGCCCTCCGCCCAGGGGTGGCCCGACCAGGTACATAATCTGCTGAGTCCCTTCCAGCAAAGAGTTCCCCTTTACCAGGCGATTGCGGGGCAAGACTGAAGCAACAACAGCCATGCTAGCCGGCCGGAACAGGGGCTCCATCAGACCGTTGCCAAAGGTCACGGCGTAGATATGCCACGCCTGCAGATGACCAGAAAAAAACAAGATCATTGGCGCCACAAGCATCGTCGCGCAGGCAAACTGGCTAAAGGCCAGCACGTTGCGGCGATCCCAGCGATCCAGCCAGGGACCGGACCAGAGTTGAACGGCAAGGCTTGGCAGCCAAAACAACAGCCAGGCCGTGCCCATGGCCACCATCGATCCTGTCAGCTCCAGGAGCAACCAGGACATGACGAAGGCAAAAAACGTGCCGCCCAAACCGGCCACTGCCTGCCCCAACCAAATAAAAACAAACGAACGGTTTTTGAATAAGTCACTCATTTTAATCCCTCCAGCGTTCGCATATTATCGAACTACGTATCTAGTTCTATAATAATCGAACCCTCCGGAAAAGCAATACAAAATAAAAAAAGATGAAAGCTTTTTTAGCTTTCACCCAGTTCAATTGTTTGTTTTGGGTTGTCTGATGACCAACCCAACATGTCGTACATGACGGAAAAACCATGCAAGCCCTCCATCACGCCCATCACGCCGGTTGCAAAAAGCAAGTCATTGACCTTCGGGTTGCCTCGCCGCGCCAGGGCATAGCCAGCCAACATGCCTCCGCCAACCATGTGCAGTACCCGATCACGGTAACCAAGATTTCGCCGCAAACATATCGCTCCCCTGTAGTGGTATTGTTAGTTTGAAGCAAAATCGCTGCCCTTAGTCATTGTTAATCTTAATTTCAATTGGTTTATGCGCCTGGTAACCGTCTAAGGTCGAAACCAGGCCAATTAAGGTTTTTGCCAACACTTCTTGAACAAAGGGCACCATCGTTATATCCTGTTCGCCTACTTTCAGGCGCACCCGCTGCTCCAGGACACAGTCTTCTCGGCTTGCCTGGCCGCGGTTAATCTGCCCCAAGAGGTCACGACAGGACATCCCACAGAGACCGCAACACTCAGCGGTGAAGTCAGGCAAGAGCTTTGGCACTTTTGCCTCGACAAACTTAAGCAGTTGCTCAGATTCCCTGAGGACATTAAATACCGGCAGCCCCTTATACTCGCTGTCAATCCTGTTGGCAATTACACCGGCAATCCCAATGACATAAGCATCCAGCTGCTGCTCGATACCCTCTTCATCATGAGCGCAGATTATCCGCGGCACATTGGCGTCACGTACGCCCTCCAGCACTACCCAGTCATGTTCATAAAAGCTGAGTATTTTCTGAATCGGTAGTTTGCCTGGGAACAAAACATCAGTCTCCTGCATGCCCCGGGCCGTTACCAGCTGGGCGCCGGCTGACCGGTGGCGATCGGTGTTGGACCCCGGGGTATCAATAGCAAACTTCTCAAAGTGAATATCCTTCACCGAGCCCACGCTGTATCTCTGCCGGCGCAGCCCGGAAATTATCGTTTCCACAGTTGTCGTCTTGCCTGAGCCCGTGATTCCGGTTACAGAAATCACCCTCATTACAGCCACCCCCTGTAAATTGACATCAGTGTCAAACCTCCAAGTAACGAGCCGAAAATTATTAGGTAATCCACAGTTCGCAAAATCGGTGGTTCCAAGTAGGTGCGCCGGGGATAGGCGCGAAATGCCCGCGCTTCCATAGCTGTGGCTACCCGACGTGCCCGGAGCACAGCCCCGGCAACCACCGGCAGTAATATATAGTTATATATACGCAGTTTCTGCCCCAGGGGAATGTTGGCAAGCTCCACGCCCCTGAGCTGCACTGCGGTGAGAGCGTCCTGAAATTCCTCGGTGAGGACCGGCAGAAAACGCATTGCCAGCAAGACCATGAAGGCCAACTCATAGGGGACTTTCCACTTGATTAGCCCCATGGCTATCTGCTGCGGGTCTTTGCGATTTAAGAGCATCACCGCGCCGACAATAATCAAAAGGCGCAATAGCACTGAAAATGCAGCCCAAACACCTTCTACAGTGAGCAAACGGAAATCGCCAATCTGCACAAGGACGCTGCCGCCGGAATGAGCCAGGCTTTGGATTACCAGTAAACCCAATAATAGCGGCGCGAACCGGCGCGCGCGCCTAAGCAGCCGCATGTACTGCACCCGGCCGAGGGCCAACAATATCAACACAAATAAAAACAAGCCCCCCAGCCAAAAAACCTGATTCAGATAAATAGCCAGACTTGTAACAACCAGAACAAAGGTCAGAACAGAACGGGGATCAAGCTCCTGATTAAACATGGAGACGCCCCCCTTCCAGACGGAGGATTCGAGAGCAGCTGTCCTGGCTCAAATCGGGGTCATGGCTTATCAGGACATAACCGCAGCCCCTTTTTCGAACCAACGTCAACAACTCGCGAAAGCTCTGTTTGCGAAACCAATCCATGCCTGTGGTGGGCTCATCGAAGATCACAAATTCCGGCTCCAAAATCAGGACGCTGGCCAACGCCAAACGCTGCTTTTCACCCTGGCTGAGATTAAAAGGGAAACTATCAGCACAATATTCCAGCTCGAACAACTCCAACATCGCCTGAACCCTGCGCTTGATCTCCCCATCAGCAACCTGTCGGTGGCGAAGGCCGAACCCAATTTCCTCCCTCACCGAGGGGGTAAACAGCTGTTTTTCCGGATTTTGAAATATATAGCCGATGCGCCGGCCCACCTCGGCCAAAGAATATTGGCCCAATGGTTTGCCCGCTAAGTGCACCTGGCCATTGGCAGGCTGCAGAATTCCAACCATAATCTTACCCAACGTTGTCTTGCCGCTTCCGTTGGCGCCGACCAGGGCAACAGTTTCACCGGGATGGATTGCCAAACTAATGTCTGTAAGCACTTGCCGGCCACCAGGCCAGGAAAAATTAACTTTATTTAAGCTTAAAAACTCCATATCATTCACTCCGTTTATTGCCTGGGCCGATAGTAGCGCTCCAAAGCACTCAACACTTCATTGTAACTTGCCGCTACTTCAATACTGCCGGAACTAATGGCGATCACCCGGTCAGCCTGGCGCAACTGTTCAAGATTGTGTTCAACCATTACTACCGCCGTTCCCCGGCGTCGCACATCGGCGATTATTGCCTGAATGCGTTCCGCCCCGGCTGCATCCAGCTGCGAAGTAACCTCATCGAGTATTAGAATCTTCGGCTCCATGGCCAACACCGCTGCCAGGGCCACAATCTGCTGCTGGCCGCCGGAAACCTGGTTGGGATTATTGGGTAATAGGGCGGAGATTCCTGTTCGCGCTGCCACCGTTTCAATTACCCGGGCAATATCCGCCGGTTCGCGGCATAGGTTTTCCGGGCCAAAAGCGAGCTCGTTGCGAATCACTGGCAAAAACAACTGACTTTCCGGATCCTGAAACACAATCCCCACCTGAGTGGCAATAGCAGGCAAAGTAATCTCCCGGGTATCCTTGCCAAACAGCAAGACCTCCCCGGACATGTCACCACCTTGCTGGTGGGGAATAATGCCGCTGAGACATAAACATAAAGTGCTTTTCCCGCAACCGCTAGGGCCAACCACCCCAAGCATTTCCCCCGCAGACAGTGAAAAGCTGACATCTCTTAATACCTGTGATGCATCAGGGGAATAGCGGTAAGACAAGTTCCTGACGGTAAGTGCGTCCGTCACCGCACCTCGGCCTCGACAGCGAATTTACACCAGCGCTGACCGAACTCATCCTGGCGGGGGATTACCAACAAAGGTCCGCTGCCGCCCGAATCTTTGGTGCCCAGCGGCTCACCGTCCCGTTCCCAGACCAGGTACAGATGCTCTTCACGCAGAACTTCTTCCACAGGAAACGCTACCGTGTAACCATCAATCGCTTTGACGGTGACTACCTCCACGCCCTGGAGTATATCCGCATCTGTTGCCTGAAGCACCGTAGACAACGGAACACCTGTATAGGTGTTGTCCACCGGCTCCTTGCCACTGGAGCGCAGGGTTTTTGTAAACTGGGACTGATTGAGCTGCTGCAGCGCCGCCAAATCCAGCGTTGTGGTTTCGTCGCCGTATGTCACAGTGAAGTTTGCGTCTTCGTAACCCTCGACATCCGGCCGGTTGATATATGCCAGCACACCAACCAGAACGACCAGCAGCACTATCACAGCGATTAACAATTTGTTACCCATAAATCAATCTACCTCCCATAAGAAAACGAATTATTATATCCAGCAAAACATCTTATCACTCGACGCCAATTTTAAATCTGCGCAACTGCTTCAAAAGTCCAAAAGCCACCAATCCACCAAGCCCACCAGCCAAAGAAAGGACGGCAGTTAAGAGCGCCAAAAACACTAGGGGTGCATCTAATATTGGCACCCGCATTACAACTGTCAGCACCGGTAAACTGCCAGCAAAGTTGGCGACAACACCGCCAGCGAAAGCGCGGGGCGGCGACGTAGGTCCGGGGCGCACAAGCAAGTACAACAGGTCAACAGCAATCCCGGGCAGGGTGTAACTTACAAGACTGAAGGCGCCGTGGTTGCCGAAAGGGGAAACTAAAACCATTAACGCCTGAACAAGCGCAATCAGTGTTGCCGACCCCGGCTTGTTGCCGGTGAGTCCATACCCCAACACAATCCACAGCATGTAGAAACCACCAGCGACAACTCCTCCCGGAATAAAAAGCGGGCCGGTAATGATCTGTGCCAGCGGAGTAACGATTGGCTTAATTGCGATACCCAGGGCGGCCATCATTGTAATTATAACTAGATCAAGCAGCGAGAATCGCTTAAGTAAGGACAATATTATCACCTCTCATTAGAAACACTCTGCCAGGATGGCAGCGGCTCCAATACTTCTTAATCTCACTTAGTATTACTTTCTCAAAGCACATATGCCGGCTGACAGTTCAAAGTTTTAGTGATACCCGTGCTATGATAAGATTATATTAAATCAGTAGTTAATACTAATAATCAAATGATAATTAAAACCCCAAAAGCACTTAATTTTAGTCATATTCCGCTGTCCTGACAAATATCATTATCCTAGCAAAGCAACCGGGATAAAAAAATACCATTCCCATGGAATGGCAGCATTAAACAAGCAGACAGGCTCCTTTCCACGCCGGGAGGCACGTCCGTTTCCAAACGCACCCTGTCGCCCCGAGCAGCCTGGCCATCGCTGTAGCCTTTCGGGGTCGGAGTTGAGTTAGTGCTTTATTTCGCTACAGACTCTCGTTTCTCCTGCAAAAACAAGTATTTTTACCTGGTAAACTTAGGAGGGGTGGAAGATGGATAAAACGCAATTGGTGAAAAACTGGATACGCCATTATGATGTCGAGCAAATTGCCGGGGGTAAAAAGAAGGCATTTGGCTTAGGCTGGAAATTGCTTAATGACTATCTTTACTTTCTTGAAACAGGCCGTTGCCCAGAAACCAAAGAGGAATTTTATGATTACAGCCAGTTTATCCATACCTTTGCTGACAGTATTGCTGGACAGGATGACGACCTGTACGAATGGATTGTAAAGTATGGATCTACCCTCACTCAAAGAAACATCCAGGACGAAAAGAACCTAAGTGGTGAACTCCCTAATTCGCACTGCCCGCTATGCAGTGTTCGTCTAAACAGTGAACGGGTAGCCCGGAACGAAGATGGCAGTGTACGCCGTTCCCCAACGGGCGTGTCGCGAATGCGCTAGCAAACTTGAAGCAAAAGACTGGTCTGCCGGCTGACCTGCAAGGGTGAGTTTTTGGTTTAAACTAGCGGTTTGAGAATATAGCTCTGCATATAAATTGTAATTATGTTTGGGAGCTCAATATTTTGGCTTGTAGCCGCAACCACTAAATCATATTCGGGAACCACGTAGAGATACTGGCCCGCAAAGCCCAACCGTAGAAACATTCTACAAACTCTGTACCAACCAAAAGACTTGTCGTCCACCACTGGAAACCATACTGACCGCCTCCGATCCGGGAACCTTTTGAATGACTTGTCGTTGACAGCTCTACCCAATCAGCGGGAATTATCTGTTCTTCATCCCAACGCCCGTTGTGCAGATAGAGCAATCCAAAGCGGGCAAGGTCCTCAGCGCACATCCATAAATCAGTTCCGCCGGCATAATACCCCTGGGGGTCAGTTCTCCACTCCACTTCCCCAATTCCAATCGGGCTAAACAGATTTTCCCGGGCGAATGAATATGTATCTTGGCCAGTTGCCCGGGTAATAATCACAGAAAGAAGATGGGATGCGCCTGTATTATAATTGAAACTTGCACCAGGCTCCTCTAGTAATCTTCTGCCGAGCACGAACTCCACCCAGTTTTCACTGTCCCTAAATTCATTGAGGCGCCCCTGCTAAGTGGTAAACTCCGGCCAGTCCCAACCTGTGGTCAGCTCCAGCAAATGTCTGATTGTCATCGAATCCCGGCGCTCATCAGGGGCTAGGTTGTCCCATTCCGGAAAAAATTCAGAGACGGGCTGATCAAGTTCAAAATAACCCTGGTCAACAGCAATACCGGTCAATGCCGAAATCACACTTTTGGTAATCGAATATATTGGCACAATATTATCGTATGCCCCTAACATATAGTCCTCATGCTGGAAATAATGATAGACCTTAAACCCATTGCGCACAATCATAATATTTGTGATTCGGTAATTGTCTGTATCTGCCTCCATTTCTTCCAGTAGCTCGACATCAAACCCCTGAGAGACCGCTGTCGCTTCTTGCCATTGCTCTGTCGGCCAATAACTCATTTTTGCAGGACCCTTTTCTGCACAGCCATTAATCAACAAGAGGACAATAAATATAACAAAAATTAGTCGTTTCACAATAACCTCCAAAATAGTATTAATATTTTTATTATATATAAACATCGTCAAAGCTACAACTTCCAAGGACCGAGCAGAGGAGATTTTCTGCCCACTGCCGTGTTGTCTGAATGGGAACTGTCAAGAGTTGAATACACCGAATCGATATTTTAAAGAGCGCCCGGTTATCAGGGCGCTCAATGCTGTTTATAATCAGATTAATTTCTCATTTCGGCGATGATACCCCGGGCGATAGACACCGCTTCCTGGCTGCCCAGAGGTGGCTCCCCTTCCAGGCAAATTGTGAGCACAAGTTCGTCAAAATAACTGACATACCAACCCAATTGACGGGTGGCGCTTACTTCCGCTGTTCCGGTTTTGCCCCGCACACCCTCGCTTCCGGCCCAGGCCAGAGCTTGGGGGTCTGCAGCTGCCGCCAACAACACTTCGTCTAGAAGCGCAAGATCTTCCACAGCAAAATCAGTTGTCAGCCATGGCTCCGAGACGGCCCCCTGGATTATCACCGGCGCCGGAAGTGCGCCATCCTGACGGGCAATCAGGGCGTACATCGTGCTCAGATGCAACGGGGTAACCAGCATTTGGCCCTGTCCATAACTCAAGTCACGGAGATGGCGCTGAGAGCGGTCGTCGGCCTTAATCTGGGAACTGCGGCTATTAAGGGCAAAAGAAAAATCGATCCCAAATCCTAATTCTTCACTGTACTGCAAAAACTTATCCCACCCAATTGCATCGACTGCGTTGGCAAAATAGACATTATCCGAGTATTTCATTGCAGCACGGAGATCAACTTCGCCGGCAGGGCGCTCAACCCGCCTGATGGTTTGCCATTCCCTTGGTGTATCCCACGCCTCTGTGGGATCCAAACTGCCGGCAGCAAGCCCCATCAGGGCAGTAAATGGTTTAAACGTGGAACCAGGGGCATAAATCCCATTAAAGGTCCTGTTTAAAAATGGAGAGTCCTGCTCGACAATAGCATTATACTCGGCGCTGCTGATACCAAGGGAAAATAGATTGCTGTCAAAACCAGGATTGCTCACAACGGCAATTATTTCGCCGTTGGCATAATTCATCGCCAATGCACTACCCTGTTGGCCCGCCATTTGTTCGTCCAGAATCAGTTGAAGATCAATATCCAGGGTTGTTTGAATATCCTTACCTCCGACAACAGGCAACTCGACAATTGTGCCAATATCACGGCCATTGGGATCGACCAGAAAGATACGGTAACCAAACTCCCCGGCCAGTTCCCGCTCAAAAACATACTCCAATCCCAGCATCCCTGCCTGGTCGGAACTGCGATAGCCATACTGTTCCAGCTGCGCCAATCGTTCCGCAGTCAGGGGCGCCATATATCCGATTGTTGTCGCCAAAGACTCAGGTATGTCATAAAGCCGACCCGTGCTGGCACGCACATGCACCCCGGGGATACTTGCAAGTTCGTCCCTGATTTCCTCAGCTAATTCTTTCCGCATCGTACGTATGGGCACAAAACTGTCTGGCTGCACCCAGCCCTCAGACAAGCTGCGTTCTATTGAGTCAACGCTGGGCCCCACAAGCTCTGACAGACGGGGAAGGTCTTCGTCATTAAGGAACCTGGGCTCCAAACCTATCCGGACCACTTCCCCATTATAGGCTAAGGGCATACCGTTGCGGTCATAGATACTACCACGCTCCGGACGCACTCTTTCCACTCGCACCCGTAAGTCGGCGGTGAGGACAGGAAATATGTGCTCATGGTCCCAGTCCAAAAGCCATGACTCCTCCCCTTGCTCCATGAACACGCTGTAAGTCTGGGTGAATTCAGGCACAGTGCTGGTGGTAAATGCCAGTGTGTATGTAAGTTCACGCCTCTCCCCGTCCTCGTCACCAGCCACCTCCGCCACGCCGAGGCTTTCCAGACCAATTCCCTCACTAATCAGTCTGTAACGCTCAACAAATGTATCTCTGTCCGTCCGTTGTCTCGCGGTTTCTGTAAGCATGTCGTACATTTGATCGTAGCCGCCCGCCTCCCATAATGCGACAAATCGACTCAAAACTTCACTGGGAGTCGGAAATGAATCGCCACTACATCCGGGTATAAACATGCCAAAAATTAAAATTAAAATTAAAAATTTCCGCATTATTCCTTTCCACCTCCTGACGTTTTTGCCGTGATTGGGTTGAATATATTTTAAGCCACAATCAAAAAATACTGATGGCACAAGATTTTTTAAAGGAGGGTCATAATGTCCCAACTGAATCAGCTGGAATTGCAAAACCTCAGGCATTTGATTGGATCCCATGACACAGCTGCGCAAAAATTAGAAGCGTATGCCCAGTCTTGTAACGATCCGCAAATCAAACAGATGTTCCAACAGTCGGCCCAGTCTGCTAGAAGCGCAAAACAAAAGCTCGTTTCATTCCTTAGTTAGGAGGGAAATTAATGCAAGAAAAAGACATGGTAAATGATGTCCTGTCGATGATTAACAGCAGCCTGACCGGCTACGCCAATGTAATTTCTCAATGCTCCAACCAGCAATTGCGGCAGACAATCCAGCAAATGCGAAATTCTGATGAGCAGTTCCAGTTCCAACTCTATCAGGTTGCTGAGCAAAAGGGCTATTACCAGCCAGCACAACAAGCTAACCAGCAGGATATTCAACAGGTTAAATCGCAGGTTGGCGGCGGCATGTCATAACTGCCAAGTGAACCCTTTAGGGGTTCACTTTTTAATTAAAAGTCGCCCCCAGTATTAGTCCCTCGGCCACACCCATTGTTTCCATATAGATTACCGACGGCTCAGTAATCTTGGCAAATAGTGGTGTTTTACCAGCCAGTCGGACATCTGTTTCCAGGTAATCCAAGTTTTCCCTGACCATAAGACGCCCATCTTGATTTAAGGACAACTTGTTCTTGTCCATACAGATATAACCATGATATTCAATAACCTTGGAGATAATGAGCGCCTCAGCAATAGTTTGTGCCTTACGGACAAATAAAAGCCGGATTAGCAGCCAAATGCCGGCCCTTTGCGTCGCATACATTAAATGGCAACAACTACACCTCCTGGTCAAGGAAATTATAGACGATACCGGCAGTAACCAATGCGCGGAACTGGTCGCCTTTAGGATAGAGAAGCAGACTGTCTCCCATTTTACATGTCAAAGGGACAGCGAAGGATATATCCCTGACTACATTTCCTGAGCGAATTTGTAGATGCGTCGCGTACTTAACTTCTTCTATACTGACGCTCGATTGCCACCGGGAAATATCTACATTAGGATAATCGATAACTTCAAAATAAATTGGCGGCTGGCCCAAAACTTCCTGCTCCGGTGCTATATAATTCAGTGTTGTATCCAGAATTACTGTCTGCTCATCTTGAAATTCCAAATCCTCTCTATACATCAAGACATAGCCAGTGTAAGCAACAGAATCAAGGTTAACAAACCTTGACTTGGGACAGCACTCTAAGTACAGCTTGCGCAAAAGCAATTCCCGATCCCACATATCATCTGTACTGTAGATATTTTCTTGCTGCCATATTTCACGTAATTTAAGCTCCAACTTGTCTCGGTTTATCCCGCCAAGGAATCCATAGCAGCCCAAATAGTCTGCAACCGCCTGCTCCATAGACTGCCAGTCGAGCCAGCTAGTTTCCAAATTGCTTTCGGTAAGTGCCACCAATAGCACACCGCGGAAGGACCCGGCGATAAACCCAATGTGCTGCCCTGCGGGCGTCGAGACATTGAACATAAACTCACCTCTTTGCTAGATATATTCGCTTTAAAGCAATTTTTTCCTTTACGAAATTAGCCCCGCGTAGGCGGGGCTAAATTTTATTCGGTAAGGTCCAAAAACTCCTGGGCATCGGCAACCGCCAGGTCAACCGCCTGCTGCCAAAAGTCCGCTTTGGTCAGGTCCACACCGAGATGACGCTGGGCCAGATCTTCCACCCGCATCCGGCCGGTATCCCGGAGCAAATCGACATATTTTTGCTCAAAGTTCTTCCCTTCCTGTCGGGCCATGGCGTATACACCGGCGCTGAACAGATAACCAAAGGTATAAGGGAAGTTGTAGAAGGGAACGGCTGTGATGTAGAAATGAAGTTTGGAACACCAGAAGTGGGGATGCCAGGTGTTAAGGCTATCCCGGAAGGCCTGCTTCTGGGCAGTGAGCATCAGATCGTTGAGCTGATCCACGCTAACCGGGCCACGGCGCCGTGCCTCGTAGAAGCTGGTTTCAAATAGAAAGCGGCTGTGGATATCCATGAAGAAGGAAATGCTGTTGCCAACCTTGCCGCCAAGCAGGGCAATTTTTTCATCCTTTGAGGTTGCGTTCTGAACGGCAGCATCGGCAACCACCATTTCCGCAAAAGTAGAGGCAGTTTCTGCCACATTCATGGCATAGCGCTGACACATCAGGGGCAAGTCGGTCATCACAGACTGGTGGAAAGCGTGGCCAAGTTCATGAGCCAAGGTAGACACAGAATTGGCGCTCCCCGAATAGGTCATAAACACCCGGGTCTGGCCACTCATGGGTAAGCTAGTGCAAAAAGCGCCCTGGCGCTTGCCGGAACGGTCCTCCACCTCAACCCAACTGTTGCGGAAGGCCTTTTCGGCGAATGCAGCCATCTTGGGGCTGACTTTGCCGAACTGCTCCATTACAAAGGTGGCACCTTCATCATAACTATATGTTTTGGCACTTTTCCCAACAGGGGCATGCAAATCAAACCACCCCAGCTTTTCTAGCCCCAACAGTTTGCCCTTGCGTTCCAAGTATTTGACAAAAATATCCTTGTTTGCATCGATAGTACTCCACATAGCATCAAGGGTAGCGTTGGACATACGGTTGTATTCCAAGGGCTCTTTAAGAACTTTGTCCCAGCCCCGGTGCCGGTAGAGGTTGAGACGGAATCCAGCCAGATGGTTGAGGGCGCCGGCGCAGAGTTCGGCCTCCTTACTCCAGGCCTGTTCCCACTTTTCCGCCATGGCATGACGTACTTCCGGGTCGGCATCAGAGAACACGTTCTGAGCCTGGCCAACAGAAAGCTCTTGATCCTTGCCGTCTTTCTTAAAGGGAATCTGCATCCGGCCGGTTATGATGTTGTACAAATCACTCCAGCCGTGGTAGCCGTCCACAGCCAAATCATTTGCCAGCTTTTCCTGAGCTTCAGGCATTTCATCGGCGGCCCATTGGCGCCGCTCCTCCAGGTTGAAGGCCAGCGGGGCGAGATCTTTCAATAGTTCCTGCCATTCTTGATTAGGAATTGCCAACAGCTGACGGTCTACAGAAGTTTGTACTGAGCCGTAGGCCGCACGTAATTGCTGGAGCTTGCCGGCCAGCAATTTTGCTTGCGTATCCTTTACGTTCTGGGCATTAAGACAGCCAATAAAGGCGCCAGCTTCACTGAGGCGACCGCCGAGATTCTGCATCCGCTCCACAAAGGCAGGCCAATCATCAATTTTAGCCTGTACATCCTTTGCCAACTTATCGATATCCCGGGAAATTTCTTCTATGTAAGCCGCCAACTGTGGTGACTCGCTGCCACCGGGGAATATAGATTCCAGATCCCAGACATGCTTGAGGTTTGTTAGCATTAGCTTCACTCCTTGTTATATAATGGTTATGTAAGTGTTTCGACACCTGACAGAAAATACCTGCAGAAAGAGGTGGTTAGATGACCATGTTATTTTCCCCTTACCAGCTAAAAGGTATAACCCTCAAGAACCGGATTGTAATGGCGCCGATGTGCACCTATTCCTGCATGACCGAAGACGGGAAAGTGGCTCCCTGGCATCTGGTTCATTACGGCAGCCGGGCAATCGGCCAGCCGGGAATGATCATTGTCGAGGCAACCGCAGTCACGCCACGGGGACGGATCAGCGTCAATGACCTGGGCCTGTGGGATGATAGTCAGATTTCCGGCATGCAGGAGCTGGTCGCGACAATCCACAGCGAAAACTGCGTTGCTGCGGTACAACTAAACCACGCCGGCCGCAAAGCCGTGGTCGGTGAACCGGGGCTTGCCCCCTCCCCCCTGGCGTTCAGCACGGACTATCCTCGGCCGGAGGAGCTGAACATCGACCAAATAGAGACGATAATCGGACAGTTCCAGGCAGCGGCCAGGCGAGCAAAATCAGCGGGATTCGATGTTATCGAGCTCCACGGCGCTCATGGCTACCTGTTGAATCAATTCCTATCGCCCCTGACCAACAGACGAACTGATGAGTACGGCAGCACTCCGGAGAAACGCTTCAGGCTACTGGCGCAGATAACAGAAGCTGTCCAGGCAGTCTGGGACGGCCCGCTAATGGTGCGGCTCTCGGTGGAAGAGTACCATAGCGAAGGAAACGGCCCCGATGAGACTGCCTACAACGTAGAGTGCCTGCAGGCCCTGGGAGTGGACATGATTGACTGCTCCAGCGGCGGCGTGCACCCGGCGCGGGTCCCCCATTATCCCGGTTACCAGGTGCCCTATGCAGAGCGCTTTCGCCGGGAGTTCGGCATTGCCACCGGCGCCGTTGGTCTGATTATCTCCCCTCTGCATGCGGAGGAAATTCTCCAAAATGGGCGTGCCGACCTGGTATTGCTGGGCAGGGAGCTGTTACGGAATCCTAACTGGCCGATCTATGCAGCCAGAGAACTGGGCGCTGAAATAAAAATACCCCGCCAATATCAGCGGGGCTGGTGAACGATGGGGCCAGGTCCGGCGTAAGCGGGGATCTGGCCCTTTACCTCTCTCCAGGTAACCGGTAAAATTCCTGGGATAAAGTATCGACAAACAGCATCGTTCCGCCGGAGAGTAAATCTCCCCGGCCAATCAGCAGCTTGGTCACCTCTGCCACTTGCAGGCTGGCCACCAGGGCGGGAGTAAAGGATGGATTGCCCAATTTCTCCTCCAAGCCCATATTCCGCTCCCCGGTATAGATTCGGTCCAAGGTATCATCGCCGGGAAGAATTGTCGCCACCTGGCCATACCAACCGGCAATCGCGCCGTGAACCATAGGGATACCGAGCCGGGCGCATTCCGCTTGCAATAGTTTGCGTCCGGAGACATTATCCAAGGCATCGACAACTACATCGTGGCCCTGCAGCACTCCCTGGGCATTCTCAGAGGAAAGCCAGATATCCATCGTCGTGACCTGAACATGGGGATTAATTTGGCGGATATGTTCAGCCGCCTCCAACGCTTTACTCTTTCCCAGGTTATCTACCCGGCACAACAGTTGCCGATTGAGGTTGGATTCCGCAAACACATCACCGTCCACAACAGTAAGGGCGCCTACCCCCAGGCGTGCTAGCATCTCTAAAATATAACCGCCGAGCCCGCCGCAGCCGATAACTGCGGCCTTTTTTTCGCGCAAGAGCAGATTTTCCGCTTCGCTGAGCATGCCGATATTTTTACGATAACGTTCCATCAACCGCCACCCACCGGCGGGAAAATTGAGATAGTATCCTGCGGGGCCAGTTCTGAATCCAACGTGACATCGAGGCGATTGCGGAGCAATATTGCAGCATCTTGCTCCGCAATCGCAAGGACAGCGAGCACGTCTCGCACAACCGCACTCTCTTTGAGTTCAATTGTCAAAGTCTTCCCCCTGCCTTCCCGCAAAGTGGCAAACAACCGTACGTTAACTTGCATTGGCACACCCCCTAGGGACAGATTACAAAATTCCGGGCCCACAAGCAATCCCCGCAAGTGGGCATATTGCCTTCGCAGTCCCAGACTGTTGAATTAATTATCTCACAGCCATCCACCAATTCACAGTCCATACAAGAGGGGTACTGATTGGTAAACACTGTATAGCGAAAGCGTCGGTAGGCTTCGCTGTTCCAAATCTCTCGAAGCGTCTGCTTCTTAATTGAGCCAAAGGAATGACGTACTACTTCTTTCGGTCGCTCAAAAACATATTCCCGGCCATTATGGGCCAGACGATAGCACGGCACCACGTCGCCAAGATAGTTGATCATCATTGCCGCCTCGTCGATAAACCGGCAGCGTCGGATGGTCTTCAATTCATAATTAGGAAGAACTAGATTCACTCCGCGCAAAAACGAGTGATTGCGAACCCGGTTAAACAAGTTGCGCATTGCTTCATTCTGATATCGGGAATAAAGAATTTTACCGCTGTGTTCCTCGGTCTGGGGTACAAGATTGGATATGATTACGCCGTGGATTTTTTCTTGGGCAGCGAGATCAATCACGGAGCGCAGCGAATCAATATTATCACAGGAAGCGACAAATTGCAGCCAGAGGGTGGGACCGCCAGAGTGGCGTCGTAGATTTGCAAGTCCCGCACGCACCTGCTGCAAATCTGTGCCGCGTATGCGGTAATATTCCTCGTCGCCGCCATCTACGGAAATCACCAATTTATTGACATGGGCTGCAATTAGTTTAGCGATTCGGTCTTCGGTCAAAGAGATTCCGTTGCTGGTCACTGTCAGTCGACAGGAAGCAAACAACTTTACAGCACGGTCAAACAGTGGCGCATGGGTCGGTTCGCCAATTCCACCCAACACCACCTCTGGATGCTCGCTAAACCTTGCAGCCTCCTGCGCCAGCGCCTCCAGCAACTCCCCGGGCAAATCCCCTGTTCCTTCTGTCCAGGCGCGACGGTAGCAAATTTGGCAATTTAGATTACAGCGACTGGTAAGTTCCAAATAGAGGCGCCGAGGTTCAGAATCTATAAAGTTGGGCACATAACCCGGTTTTTCCATCTACATCACCTGCAGTGCAGGAAGAGCTTCTTTGCAGAAGCTCTTCCCATATTTTTAGCTGATATCTAGTTCCTGCAACTTCGCGCTGGTCGGTACACCATTGGCATCCCAGCCCCGCTGCTCATAATACTCAGGCAGCAGCTCTGCTAGCTGATGAACCTTGCCCTTGGCGGGGCCATCAGGCATCGGCTCTTCCAGCAGTCGCTTAGGCAGTGTATCGTCTGCCTTGGTAAAGCCAGCCTCCAGGTTAAACAAACGCTCCACGTTCCAGATCCGCTCACCGGCGGTAAGCAAGCTCTCCGCTGTGTGCTCGCTGCCAGTAACAGCATTCAACAATTCTGCATAATCTTCAGCGCCCAGAGCAAAGGATGTGAAGAGACAAAGCCCCATGGAATCAATGGCCGCAGTCAGGTCCTGGAATATCTTGGACCAGGTAGCCTTACCTTCCAAGCTGAACCGATCCAGTTTTTCGGGCACACCGAGAATCTCAGGCGAAATCAGGTAGCCCCGGACATGGCAGCCGCCGCGGTTGGTAGTAGCATACTGGAGGCCCATTCCCTGAATTCCCCGGGGGTCATAGGCCGGTAATTCCAGCTTCTTGACACTCATCGACACCTCTGGCATACCGTACATCTCGCCCAACCGGTAGGAACCTTCGGCCAATTTATCGCCAAAACCTTCCCGCATACCCATCGCCTTTGTCCAGTGTATAACCGCGTCAGCATCACCAAACTCCAAGCCGGCGCCGTTCAATTCATCGGCCTTAATCTTGCCTCGTTGGTAAAGCTCCATCGCAGCGGCAATCGTTGTGCCGGCGGAAATTGTATCCAGGCCCATTTCATTACACCAATAATTGGCCTTGATAACCGAACCCAGGTCTTTGACCCCACAATCGGCGCCGAAGGCCCATATTGTTTCATATTCGGGTCCTCCACCCTCCACATCATCGACAACGCAGTAACGGCCGCAGCCAATTGGGCACCGATAACAGACGTCCTTCTTGGTCAGATACTTCTCAGCCAGGGTTTCACCGCTAATTGCCTCGGCATCCTTAAACACGCCTTCTTGGAAGTTATTGGTGGGAAAGACGCCGTTCTCATTGATGATATTGACCAAAACTGCCGTGCCGTATGCGGGCAAACCCTGTCCGGTGACGCCATGCTCGCGGATTTTCTTAATCGCAGCACCGGTAATTTCTTTGAGCTTCTCCGGATTGGCCACAGCCACTTTCTTGCTGCCCTTGACAACGACAGCCTTGAGATTTTTGGAGCCCAAGACCGCGCCAACACCGGAACGCCCAGCCGCCCGATATCGATCGTTCATCACGGCAGCCAGCTTCGAGAGCTTTTCGCCGGCCGGCCCGATGTTCAGCACTTTAGCCTTATCGCCATATTCCTTCTGCAGAAGATCTGTTGTTTCGGAAGTCACCTTGCCCCAAAGATGGTCGGCATCCTTTATTTCCACATTATCGTCTTCTATGCTCAGATAGACCGGCTTCTCGGCTTTACCTTCAAAAACCAGGAGGTCATAGCCCGCAAACTTAAGTTCGGCGCCCCAAAAGCCACCGGAGTTGGAACAAGCAATGGTGCCGGTGAGCGGAGACTTGGTAATGACCATGTAGCGACCACCCGTCGGCGTCGGCGTGCCGGTGAGCGGACCAGTAGCAATAAATACTTTGTTATCCGGACTTAGGGCATCAACACCTGCCCCCACCTCATCGCGTAAAAGCTTTTCGGCCACGCCGCGGCCCCCGATGTACTTGGTTGCCAATTCCGAATCAAGCGTCTCTGTCTGTACCGTCCGTTCGGTGAGATTAACCCGCAGAATCTTTCCGTTACTTCCATACATCCAATCTCTACCCCCTCATTTATTTGATACATCCATCTAATATGCAATAATTGTGCCGCCGATAACAATTTACTCTGACATAACAAAAAAGCCCCGACAGGGGCAAATGTATCAAATTGGTACAGGTGGACAAGCAGAGTTTGTTTCAGAACGGGTCACTGCTCCATATTGGAACAATCCAACTGTAGCTTTCGATATAATGTCGTGCGACCGATACCCAATGCCCGGGCAGCTGCAGTGATGTTGCCATTATACTTTGCCAGAACCTGGTGAATATGATTTAGTTCTGCCGTAGCCAAGTCCTCCACTTCCAGTTCGGCGCATCTGGCGCCAATCGGCTGGACGCGGGGCGGAAACTGCACTGTGTCCGGGGAGCTTAACATACTTTCAATCACGTTTTCCAACTCCCGGATATTGCCCGGCCAATTGTAATCGAGAAACCGCCTACGCAGCTGTTCATTGATTTGCAGGGGCCGCTTATTAAGCTTTGCCGCTTTCGAACGCGCAAAATAATCTGCCAACAAGGGGATATCTAGTTTTCGCTCCCGAAGTGGCGGCAGGCGCAAGGCAAGCACATTCAAGCGGTAATAAAGGTCGCCCCGGAAGTTGCCTGCCTCCACCTCCCGAACTAAATCTTTGTTGGTGGCAGCGATTATCCGGACATCAACTTCTATTACTTTACTTCCTCCTACCCGGTAGAGGCGCCCCTCTTCCAGAACCCGCAACAAATTAGCCTGCATATCCAGGGGCATCTCGCCAATCTCGTCCAGAAACAAAGTGCCGCCATCGGCCAACTCAAACTTGCCCGGCTTACCGCCGCGCTTGGCACCGGTAAACGCCCCTTCCGCATACCCAAACAGTTCCGACTCAATAAGGTTTCGGGGAAGGGCGCCGCAGTTCACGGCGACAAATGGCTCGTCCCGACGACTGCTGGCGTTGTGGATACTCTGGGCGAACACCTCTTTACCTGTACCGCTTTCGCCGGTAATCAGCACCGTGGACGGGCCGTCGGCAATTTGGCGGGCGAAGCGAACCGCCTTGAGAAATTTGCTGTCCCGGCCGATAATGCTGTCGAAGGTATAAAAACTCTGCTTGCCGGAGATACGGTCCACAAGCTTGCGAATTTTCTGGATATCCTTAATTACACAGACATAGCCCTGATGGTGCCCATGCTCGTCATCGATAATGTAGTAAATGCTCAAAGTACAGTGCAATTTACCGCTGCGCCCCCGCACAAAGTCCTCTTCCTCGTAATATGTTTGTTCCCGGGTGAGAGTCTCTTTGATCGAGTCCCAACCCTCAATAAAATTTTCCACCCGCATCCCGACGACTTCCTGCTGAGTAAAGCCCAGCATTTGCTCGGCCTTTTTGCTCAGGGTCTTCATATAGCCCCGGGCACCGACCGTAAAAATTCCCGCATCGATGGAATCGACGATCGTCTGGATATATTTGCTGGCCACCAACAATTTGTTATGAGCGAGCTTATTAGCCAGCATACTCTCAATGGCATGTGCCGCCGCCACGACCATGCCCAAAGTATGTGAATGGACGAGAGGTATGTTGCCGGTCAGATCCAAGGTACCGATGATCTTCCCCTGGGGGTTGCGGATCGGCGATACGGAACAGGTCCAGCGATGATAAGCACTAACAAAATGCTCCTTGCCGGTGACCTGGATTGGCTTGCCCTCCACCAAGCCTGTACCCATCGCATTGGTGCCAATATGGCGCTCATTCATAGAGGCGCCGGGAATCATTTTCAAGTTATGGGCATCGTTCAAAATCTCCTCATCGCCGATGATTTTCAAAATTATGCCCTCGGCGTCAGTAAGGATAACGAGAAAGTTTGAGCCGCGCACAAAATCCAGCAACTGCTCCATAAAAGGAGCCGCAATCTCCATCAACTCCTGGCAATCTTCCAAACGGCGCCTCAGTTCAGCACCCTCAAGAACCAGAGAACTGTAAATCCGGGTAAAATCCACACCCATCTCTCGACAGCGTCGATGTGAACGTTCGATAAAACCTTTGGCCATCTGCTCACCCCCTGCATTTGCCTCATTGTATCATTTTGAAACGATTGTGAAAAGCATCATTTTACTGCCTACAAGCCAGATTATGCTATAATTCACCTATATCATAAGAGGGGTGTTACTATGAACTTTTTTGTTAAATTCTTTAAAAGTTTTACAGACATTAAAGCATATCAACAATTTGCCAAGGAGCCCTTTGGTCGTGCCTTCGGCTTCCTTATCCTTGCCACCCTGATTCTATCGTTAGCCGCCATCATGCCGGGAATTATCCAGTTTAACAGGGGTATCAATCAGGTTGCCGGCCTGTTTGAGGAAACGCCCTTGGATTTCAGTCTCCAAAACGGAGAGTTAAGTGTTAACGTGGATATGCCCTTCTACCACACATATGAAGACAGCACAACAATTATCGATACAAGCGGAGGAACGAGCGCTTCTGTGCTGGAGGACTACGATAAAGCAGTCCTGTTTACTGCCACCCGTATGTTGATTAAAGACGGAAATTCAACCGCAGAGGTCAGCTTTCAGGCGCTACCTAATATTTCCTTGAGCACACGGTTTCTGGCGACTTTTTTCCAGTTCTTTAAATGGGCGATACCATTGGTGGTGATATTCAGCTTTGTAATCACTTTGGTCGTCCGTCTGGTCCAGGCGTTGCTTGTTGCAGTGGTAGCGGTAATTTTAGCAGCAATTCTCAAAGCAGGGCTGGGCTTTGGCAATGTCTTGGCAATGTCAATCTATGCCCTCACCTTGCCGGCGATAATCGGTGTATTCCACAGCTGGCTGCCATTTACAATCCCCGGCCTCTACTTCAACATAGTGTTCTTCAGTGTAGCCGGGCTGTATATGGTACTTGCCCTCTTGAAAATAACCAAAACACCAATTGAGGACGGTTCTGAATTGGCGGGAACTGAGCCCGGTGAGTAAACAGAAACAAGCAATTTCGGCCATCCTGGCCGCAGTGTGCGAGCATCCGGCGGTGCGAGCGGTATTCCTCAAGGGCTCGCTGGCCACCAGCAACGGAGACCAGTATTCGGACGTGGATTTCTACTGTCTCGTCGACGAAAATAAGCAAGCAGGGTTTTTGCAGGACCGCCTGCCCATTCTTGCGAACTATAAGCCCGTTGTTTATTGGAGCGAGCAGAATTTTGTCGGTCCCCAGATTGTAGCCGTCTTTGCTGACGGCCTACATTTCGACCTCTATACCGTAACCGAAACCAATTTTCCCCGGCAAGGTCAATTCAAGGTGTTGTATGACCCAGAAAATATCCTGGCCAGATTCAGCTCCCAAGGGATTTTTCCGTTTCAGCCCGACAAGTTGAAGAATGGTTCCATGAGTTCAGCTTCTGCATCCTGGAATTCGAAGCCGCGTGGCAGCGGGGCGATATTTGCTGGGCCACGCGCCTGGCCAGCCATATGAGCGGCAATCTGGAACAGTCCTAAGGCATATTTACGAACCGGAGGCGAGACTGTACCGGCCCCAGCTTACCCAAGGGCGTTGCGAGCCTCCGAAGCACTGGCGGAGCACGGGGACGGTTCTCCTGCTCCCGTACCCGTAAATGAAACATCTAGGAGTGAATACCTGTGTTTAAACGAGTTCTATTCGTCGCGATTATGTTGAGTCTGTTTACGCTAAGTGCCTGTTCCGGCAGCCAAAGCGTCAAACGCAGTCAATGGAACATGGGGTCTGCTGAATCCTTTCAGGAATCCTTCGTTTTTGAAGCTGACCCGATGAGAAATTTGACAGATCTCCAACTGGAAATCGACGTTGACATAAAAGAGGGGCAGGCAAGCTTAGTGGCCACCAATCCCAACGGTGAAGATGTCTGGTCCGGCGACACTGATAGTAAATTGCGAGTGCGGGAAAAATTCGATATAATCCCTGGAGAATGGACACTGGTGGTCACTGTCAGTGAGGCCCGAGGTAGCGTAAAAACCGTATGGAAGGGTACAAAATAATAGGCGTCAAAACGCCTGTTATTTTATTCAGTGCTACCGATTTCATCTGCCCAGACTTCCAGACTCTTTAGGCTCATTTCCGCCATTTTCATATTTAAGGCAATTTGCCCTGCCGGCAGCATCCCGGGCTGCAACTCATGGATGTTGGCGAAGGTCCGGCCGGCATTATCCAGGCAAGTGCAAAACATAGCTAGTTTTTTACCGCTAAAGTCATGGGTGCTAAGAAAAGTGCGCAGCGGTGGCGCAATCCGGCCTGCCCACACCGGTGTGCCAATGAAGATGGTTTGGAAATCAACTGGGTCAATCGCAAGCGGACGCAATTGGGGCCGTCTTTTAAACATTGCGCCAAACCCGCCAGTAATATAGGTAGAAAACCCTTCAGAATAGGGCTTCAACGGTTGCAGCTCCAAAACCTTGGCCCCGGTTCGGGCGGCAATCAGTTTTGCGGCCCGACGGGTGTTGCCAGTCAGCGAAAAATAAACCACCAATTTATCATCCACAACAATTACCCCTCAATCAAGCGGCACGCCGCTTTTTTTTCTTTTTTGGTCGTGTGAGATTAAACCCGAGCAATGAATTTATCAGCAACGGCAAGTGGACAATCCCCATCCACAAGAACCCTCTGTCCAACACAAACCAGGTAAGCATGTTCGTTATGCCGAAAACAATCCCAATAAAAGCTGTTCCCCTCAGCAAAGTGCGGTTAACGTTGGGATAATAGAGAATCAATACTGCCAACAGAATCGGGATAAGCATGCAAAAGGTCAGTAACGATTCGCTGGTCAAGAATTTGGCCAGGACTAGATTCTGGGAGCCGGTAACCGAGTCCACAGGCATCCAAAACGCAAGAATTGCCAGAGGCAATACCAACTGTCTTTTCATGTCTGGCGCAGCCAATTGACTCCCTGGTGTAATCGCTTCCCAGGCCCAGAGGCCGGCAACAATAAGCATCAAAAGCAAATTCCCCGTCAAAACAGTGAGGCCATAACTGGCGGTATCGGCGATATTTTGAAACACTGCTACAACTAACAAGAGCAAAGCTGCAAAGGTGGCGAACGGTCGCCAAAACAAGCGGGGTCGAGTGGCCAACCCAACAGCCAGGCCAATAAAAATCAACTTGGAAACAACAAACAACTCCGGGAAACGGTAAACGTAAGGAGCAATCAGAACCTCCTTAATCACTGCCGGGGTATCAACAGCGGTGAATTCTATCTGGGACAAGGGGGGCAAAAAGAATACCAACACCAACAGTAATAGAAACCACCAGCGTTCAAATAGCACCTTAATCAAAATATTATCTCCTCTCCATATAGGGACGGTTCCCCTGCTTCCGAGGCAGGAGTTCGTACTTGCACTCATCGTACTTCTCCCCTGTTTTTTGGTTAGTCCGGGAAACGGTTTCGGTTAGCTGAAAGCCCACTTTCTCTAGGATCCGAATCGAAGCGGTGTTCTCAGCAGTGCAACAGGCTATAACGCGCTCTAGGTTCAATTCTCTAAAGCCGTAATCAAGAACTGCCGTTACTGCCTCAGTAGCAAATCCTCGCCCCTGGTATCCCGGTGCGATGATATAACCAAGCTCCCGTGTTGCTGGTTGTTTTCGCGCCGGCGCCAACATCAAAGCGCCCACCAGCGTCACCCCTGGCCGTAAACTGACCGCAAGTCGGCTGGGGAAGACTTCCCTGCGGGCAGAAGCAATCAGCCGTTGCACATCGAGGATGGAATACGGTTCCTCTGGGATATAGCGCATAACATCGGATGACGAGAGCATCCGCAAGCAGGCCCTGCCATCCCAGCGCTGAAACCGACGCACCAGCAAACGCTCTGTCTTGATTCCTCGGAACACCCTAACTCCCCCACTCCAATCAATTCTTGCTAAAAATCTCCGTATGAGTAACGGGTTGTCAAACTTATTGTGCGGTTAATAACTTCAAAATTGCTGTCGCTGCTTCATCCGGCGACAGTACAGTTGTGTCCAACTGAAATGTGTCCATATCCAGGTATCCAGGCAAAGTACTGGTGCTCTTTTGAACTTTATGCTCTTCCCGGCCACCAGCTATCATCCGTCGACGCAGCTCTTCAGGACTGCAAACCAAAGTAATACGCTGAAGGTTAAAGCTCAGGTCTGCCAAGGGCCCAAGAACTATATCAAATACTTCCGCGCGGGGGATTACCCAACTGAAAATCACCATCTCCAACTTAGAGTTGGTAAGGAAGTTGCGCAGCAGGTGGGTGATGTTGTCCTCTACCATACGCTTGTTTTCTTCGTTTGCCGTAAACGGATTCATCATCCAGCACCAGTCTCCATCCAACCAGACTGAGTTTTCTATCTGCCGATATAACCGTTCGCAGGCAGCCGTTTTCCCCACTCCTGGCGGGCCATTAACGATAAGCAATGATTTCATTTTACCACTTCCCACTCACAAAATACCGCCAGTTCATCATCCTCCACAAAGCCCATGCGGCGATAAAAAGACCGGGCGCTGGGGTTATCTGCGCCTACGTAAAGCCGCACCTTCCAAAGCTCCCTTTCCCGGGCCAGGCAAAACACCTTTTCCATCAGAGCATCGGCAATGCCCTTCCCCCGGTACTCTGGAGCCAGCCATAATTCATCTACATAGAGCAGGCCCCGGCGTCGATCAGGTTTGGGAATCAGTACTGCATTAATCCAACCGACAAAGGCATTGCCAATCTGGGCCGCATAGACCCAGAAATCTTCATACTTGAGAAACTCCAACTCAGGGCCCGTTGGCTCGCCAGCTGCAGGTTTACGCTCGCCTGTCACACGCCAGTGCACCAAATCCCGAAACAAATGGTAATTGTCGCTTGCAACTTGTTGGATTGTAAATTTATGTGACATTTTCTCCTCCTTATTCCAGTAAAAATCCAACGACCAAAACACAAAAATCCCACAGTTAACCCTGCAGGATGTCTAAGTATTCATGTTCAGCCCAGGTTACTCAACATCGGTACACCAACAAAGCATGGCCGTTTGGCACGCCAAGTAAGCGACCGCGATATACTGTTACCCGAATCTCAAAAATCTAGAATTACTTTCATGCTTACACCCCTAGCTCAATCAGATAACAACCCACCGTAATTGTAACGAACTAAGAATCATTTGTAAATCATGGAAGCATGGGAAGCATGGGGACGGTTCTTTTGCTCCCATTGCGTGTAAGCCAGGCCAGAGGCAAAAGATTGTCCCCATGCTCCGGAAAATATTGTATAATCAGTCTATAAGGAGTGGTGCCCGTGACTGATTCAATAACCCCTGTTGGAAATCTCAAGGCACAAGTGCGCAAATTTGTCGATGAGCGCAACTGGAATCAACATCACAGTCCCAAAAATCTCGTCATGAGTATAGCCATCGAGGCAGCTGAGCTGATGGAAGTATTTCAGTGGCAGACAACAGACACCGCCTGGAAAGTCAAAGACAGCGAATCCATAGCAGCCGTCCAAGATGAGTTGGCGGACGTGATGATTTATTGCCTGGCCCTTGCCAACCAGCTGGATATCGACATCACAGAGGTGATAGGGGAAAAAATGGAGCGCAATCAGCGACGCTTTCCACCCACGACCAAACTGCGCTCAGAGCTCTAGAATCAAATAATTTCCATTGGAGGGGAGAATAGATGGCCACCAAACGGTATCTGCACGAATGGGAAAACCCCAATGTTTTTGCCGTGAACAAGCTTGCCGGCCGGACGCCGGCTATTGGCTACGATTCCCTACTGGAGCAACAAGCGGACAAGCAGTCCAACAAACTGAATCTGAACGGGGAATGGCATTTTAAGTGGCTGCGAGGGTTGAGTGGCTTCGATAAAGACCAAGCAGTCAATGAGGAGGCCTCCGGCTGGGACACAATTCAGGTCCCCGGGGTCTGGGAACTCCAGGGCTATGGTAAGCCCTATTACCTGGCCTTTGACTATCCACTGGCCCTGAGTAAATCTAAGCGTCGGATACCAGAGATTGACCCCACTCAAAACGAAGTCGGCATTTACACTAGGGAATTCACTGTGCCCGCCCACTGGCAGCAAAAGAAAGTCTATGTGTTCTTTGGCGCCGTTAAATCTGCGTTCCACCTTTATATAAACAAGCAACTGGTCGGCTACTCCCAGGGTTCGATGACCCCGGCCGAATTCGAAATTACTAAATACTTAGTTCCGGGCAAAACAGAATAACCGCCGTAGTTTATCGCTTCTCCGACGGCACCTATCTCGAGGACCAAGATATGTGGTTTTTCAGTGGAATCTATCGAGATGTTTACCTCCAAGCAGAGCCACAAACCGCTATCTTTGATTTTTTCGCCCGTGCTGGACTTGATGAAAAATATCGGGACGGGATAATTGATTTGCAGGTAGATATCGTGAACAGCTCTGGCCAGCCCGAAAAGTGGCAAGTAGACGTCATGCTGGGCCGCTGGCCGGACGCTGAGGTCAGGGTAATCAACAGTGAAAGTTTTGCTGCGCCTGCCGGGGAAACTACCCGGTTGCAAATGCAAATACCCGTACCCACCCCGGAGCAATGGACTGCCGAGACACCAAACCTCTATAACCTCATCCTCGTCCTCCGGGACCAAACAAGTAAAGAAGTGCATGTCAAGGCGACTCGCATCGGCTTCCGCACGGTGGAAATCCAGGAGGAACAAATCCTCGTCAACGGCGTGCCGATATTGTTTAAGGGAGTGAACCGCCACGACTTTGACCCCGACCACGGCTGGGCAGTGCCAAGAGAGCGTTACCGCCAGGACTTGCTGATCATGAAGCAAAACAATATCAATGCCATCCGCACCAGTCACTACCCTAACGCCCAGTTGCTCTATGAGCTCTGTGATGAACTGGGGCTCTATGTAATGGACGAAGCGGATCTGGAGACCCACGGCGTGCGCCGCAAAAATGTCCCGGGAAATAACCCCTTATGGACCGCCGCGGTTGTCGACCGGATGGAGCGCATGGTCAAAAGAGACCGCAACCACCCTTGCGTTGTCATGTGGTCCCTGGGCAATGAGGCAGGTTACGGCAGCAATTTCCGGCGCATGAAGGAAGCGGCCCTGCAGCTAGATGCCAGCCGCCCTTTCCACTACGAAGGGGATTACCATATGGATGTGAGCGATGTTCTTTCCCGCATGTATCCCTCCTGCGATTACCTGGAAAAACTGGGTCGCCACGAAAGGGTTAAAATCGAACCGGTGACTAAAATACTCAACCAATTTATCTCCGACGACAAACCGCTGCGCCCGGAACAATACACCGGTAAGCCGGTGGTAGTCTGCGAATATGCCCATGCCATGGAAAACAGCCTTGGCAACTTCTTTAAATACATCGATGTGTTTGAGAAATACCTCAATATGGCCGGTGGCTTTATCTGGGACTTTGTCGATCAGTCAGTCCGCAAAGACGGCAAGTGGTTGTACGGCGGTGATTTCGATGAGGAGAAATCCCACCGCTACTTCTGCGCCAACGGCATTGTCGCTGCCGATCGCAGTCCCCACCCCTCCCTCTATGAGGTAAAGAAGGGCTATCAGAACGTATCCTTTGCTGCCGTGGACATCAAGGAAGGAAAATTTACGGTACAAAACAAGTTTGCCTTCACCAACCTCAGTGAATTTACACTGTGTTGGCAGGTCAAAGTAGGCGCCGAAATCCTGGAGCAAGGTGAAGCGGCTTTACCTGCTGTCCCGCCGGGAGAGAGCACAGAGCTCACCCTGGACTTCTCTCAGCTCACCTTCCCCGGCACTTTGGAACATGTTATTACCCTCTCGGTCGTTACTGCCAGAGATTATCCCTGGGCCAGGGAAGGCGATGAAATCGCCTGGGATCAATTTACCATCGGCCAATATCTGCCGCTGCAGGCTGGCGAACCAGGTCCCAAACCGAAGGTTACCCGGGTGAACAGCCACATCTGTGTGCATCAGGGTAACAAACAGCGGATTGTCATCGACCTCAAAACCGCTGCGGTGCAGGAAATTGCCCTGGACGGCGATAATCAATTGGCCGGGCCACTTAAAGTCAACTTCTGGCGGGCCCTCACAGACAACGACAAGGGATATGCAAACTTTGTCCCGGGCCTGGAAAAGCTGCTGGCGGGCCGAACCTGGCGCCGTGCCACCGAGGACTACCGGGTGAAGAACTATGAAATCAGGGAGACCGAGTCTGCCATAGAAGTCAGTTTTACCCTGAGTCATCGGGCCTTTCGGGAGAACACTGTGCGCTATCTCATCCACGCTAATGGCCCGCTGGAGGTGCAAATGGATGTCGTGCCCCGAAAGGACATGTACCAGGTGGGCTTTTCTACCCGTCTCCCCCGGAGCAAGGAAAACTTCCGCTGGTACGGCCGCGGCCCCCATGAAAACTACCCGGACCGCAAATTTGGCGCCAAGCTGAATGTGTACAAGCTTACGGTCACAGAGCTCTATCACTTGTACATGCGCCCCCAGGAAAACGGCAACCGTACCGATGTGCGCTGGCTGCGGGTCAGCGACAACGCCGGCCGGGGGCTGAAGATTACCGACACCGGCGGACAGTATCTGAACTTCAGCGCCTGGCCCTTTAGCCAGGAGGCATTAGCTGCAGCCACCCACATCCACGAGCTACAGGTGGAAGACTTCATTACCTTGAACATCGACCTCCGCCAGTGCGGTGTCGGCGGCGATTCCCCCGGCATTGCTGCCCTGCACGATGAATTTAAGATAAAAAAGAACCAGAAGCACCGCCTCCGATTCACCATCACATCGATTTAACTGGCTCCGGCTACAGCCGGTGGCCTTTTTCTTTGGGCAGTAGCATAGGTCAATAGAGTCAGATAAAACACCGAAGAATAAAGCCAAGACACGCCCCCATGACTACACCCGACAAACGCTCGCTGCTAACTACACTCACTGTGCAATCAAAAGCCTTCCAGCGATTTGTAAGTGCAAAGTCGCCACAAGTAGCAGCCCCCACATGGAGAAATTAAAGAACGGGACAAAGTATGGCCCTAGATAAAAAATGTAGTTGCCGGGAAACAGTATACCGCCGACTATTAGCAGGCCGATTGTTACCAGCTTGCACTTGCCTCCAGCCATTGCTAACCAGAAGAAGGCGGAAATCAATAAGCCCCCGGTACCCCAACCGTCGATGCCATGTTGGTAACCGTCTTTAGCAGCAAGCACGGTCAGGGCAGCGAAAAGCACCGCCACTCCAAGGAACAACCAGCGTCTGCCGGACCAGGATATCGTATAGGACATAACTCCCAGGCTGAAGAGCAGCGTCGACCCATAGATAAGCGTGTCCCCCGTTGAATTCATCCCAAACCAATACGCGATGCTAACCAACCCAAACACCGCCAGGGTCCGCAGGCAGAGCTTGAAGAGCCGCGCCAGCCCTGCATGCACACTATTTTGGCGCAAAAACAACCATCCATGCAGAACTGTGCCTACGGCTAGCACAACCAGCAACAGGTGAAATCCCCATTCCATAAATACAACTCTGCTGTCTGGCGGCCCATGGCTCCCCCAGTTTACAGTGAGGAATAACGTGATACCGCGGATTTCCAGACCCGTCGCAATGGTGGCCAGTAGGGCAAAAAGATTCGCGCCTAATCTGTGGCCAGATTCCGTCCGCAGCAGGCTCAGCCCAAAACAGACAATTATGGAGGCTATTATCATGACAAAGAGCAAATCAAACTGATATCCATAAAAGAGATATTCCCGGCGTGCCAGGTCAAATACAGGTAAAGCCTGATAGTGGCCAACTCCCCGATAGGCACTGAGAAACGGCAAAAACAAGGCAACACCAGCAACCCCGGCTAGGACAATCGCCAACCATCGTAAAGGTCCGGAGTCTATTTGCTCAGCCTGCTCGGCCGTACGCATCCAGTTCATTATAAATCCCTCCTCTCTCCAAACAATTACTTCTCGCCGCTCACACTGCTTACGACCAACAGCCCGAAAAAGTTTCACCAATATAAAAACTCCCGCCGAGTGGCAGGAGTTTTTCTCTAGAGGAGATCCAGTTCAACTTCGTTGGCGCCCTGAGACTGATGGTGCAGGCCATGAAAGGCTGGCCCTTCAACAATATCTCCCTCCCAGGTGAAACGGGAGCCATGGCAGGGGCAATCCCAGGTCTTTTCGCCGCTGTTCCATTTCAATTCGCAGCCCATATGCGGGCAGGTGATGTCCACGGTATGGAGCTTACCCTGTTCATCCCGATAGGCGCCTAGGCGCTGACCGTCAATGATGACGATTTTGCCTTCGCCCCGCTTGACGTCAATGTCGCCCCCCGGGAAATTCAACTTGCCACCAATTAACTGTCCGGCAACGTTAATATTTGTCCTGGCCAGTTCACCAACAGATTTGAGATTAATTTTCCGCTGGGGACTGAACACGTCCTGCCAGGGACTGCTGCCGTTTACAATCGAGTCCTTGATTAGCAGCGCCGAGACAGTGCTGGTGGAGATACCCCATTTGCGAAAACCGGTGGCCACATATACTCCCGCACTACTGGAGCGCACTTGCCCGATGTAGGGGATGTTGTCGATGGTGGTGTAATCCTGGGTAGACCAGCGGTAGGGAATGTCCTGCACAGTGAAGGAGGCCTCGGCAAACTCTTGAAGCTTGCGGTAGTGATCCATCGTCGCCTCACCCTGGCGGGTCTTATGATGCTCCCCAGCCACCAAGATCATCTCTCCGTCTTTATAGCGCTGGCTGCGCAAGGAACGGCCCGGATTCTCTGCCGTCACATACATGCCTGGTGGCAATTTGTCCTCAGTCCTAACTCCCAGAACATAGGAACGATTGGGATACATGCGGGCGAAATAGATGCCGAGACCGTCATGGAAGGGAAAATGACTGGCCACAACAACTTCATCCGCAGTAACTGTATAGCCGTTCTTTGTCGTAATGGTATGGGGGGTATCCTCTTGAATATCCACGGCCCGGGTGTTTTCGAAAATTGCACAGCCTGAGCCAGGAATCATTTCTGCCAAAGCCAGAACATATTTACGGGGATGGAATTGGGCTTGATTATCAAAGCGCAGTGCGGCTTTAACATCAAAAGACAAATCCAGTTGCTTGACAAACTCAGCTTTAATCCCCAACTTGGTGGCCGCCCGCGCTTCCTTTTCGAGCTTTGGCACATATTTGTCCTGCTGGGTGTAAACATAGGCAGGCTGCCACTGAAAATCGCAGTCAATCTCCTGCTGCTCGATAATTTCTGCCATTGTCTGCACCGCGGTCTCATTGGCCTCTGCGTACTGACGGGCCATTTCTTCGCCAAATTCCGTCCAAATCTGATCATAAATCAAACTGTGCTGAGAAGTGATTTTGGCCGTCGAATGGCCGGTGGTCCCTTGACAGATCCGGTCTGCCTCCAACACCGCCACCTTTACCCCGGCCTGCTTCAACATCCAGGCGGTAGAAATCCCAGCCAATCCGCCGCCAATTACCGCAACATCCACATAGATATTATCATCAAGTGTTGGGTAATCGGTTGTGGGAGTAGAGGCCAACCAATAGGACTCCGGTAATCTGGTAAGTTCAGTACTCATATCAATCTCCTGCCATATTTTTTCTTAACTTCCCCTTCCCAGCAAAACCCTATGCGCACCAAATCAGGACGGTTCTCATTTGGCACTTCCTATATAATAAGGTAATCCCGGTGGAGAGAGACAGGATCTTGTACGCCAGGGGGTTTCATAGTTCCATTTATTCTGTCAGGCAATTTTACCATCTCTTAAACAAATGGTAATATCAGCTTCTTCGGCCAGCCCTTTGTCGTGAGTGACCAGGATAACCGTTTTACCGGCTTGTTTCAATTTGTGAAGCAGTCGGATAATTTGCTCGGCAGTGGCCGAATCCAGATTGCCTGTAGGCTCGTCAGCCAAAAGCACTTCCGGGTCATTGGCAAGTGCCCGCGAGATGGCCACCCGCTGGCACTCGCCTCCTGAGAGTTTGGCGGGACGGTGATTGGCCCGTTCTTTAGGAAACTCTGCTTGTTCCATGCAGGCTAGTGCCCGGTTTTTGATATCGGGATGCCGGGCTAGCTCCAGTGCCAACTCCACATTCTCCCGAGCAGTCAGCGTCGGTATTAGGTTGTAAGCCTGGAAGATAAACCCGATTTTTTTGCGCCTTATATTCAGCAGCTGCTGCTCGCCTAGTTTTCAATGGCTCTCCCATACCCATACCACCGAAACTTCCTGCAGGCCGCACCTCAAATTGAGTGCCCATTTCTGCAGCCATACTATCCAACTGGATTTCTAGGGCATTATTGAGACTCATACTCATGATAGCAAGAGCAAAAGCGACAGCGACCAAAAGGCTGATTAAAATGGCGCGGACGGGTCGTCGAACCAGATTACGCATAGCCCTGCGTATGTTAAGCATAGGATACCTCCCTTGTTATGTTCTTTTATGAGTTTATCCGTCGATTCTTAACTATTAGCAAACAAGCTATGAACTAGTTGTGAACAAAAACCCGGATGGCAACTTAGTTCAGGACGGTTCTCGAGGGCAACGCTTATTAATCTTCGACTGTGAAAAGCTAACAAAAAGTTGCGCATATCGCCCTGTCTTTCAGCTACAATACTTCCTCTCAATTTGAGTTTACTCGCTAGACCACACCAATTGAGGGGGAAATAAAAAACCGGGCTACACTTGCTCCCGGTTTAGATTCAAAAGCTTAGTTCAATTTTAAAGTCCACCGCTCGGGGTAGAAAAGGTTGACTGGAAAAATGAAGTCAGCCCAATTATAGAACTCTATTGCCAGTTGGTCAAAATCATAGTCTTCCATACTTGTAGAAGTTGAAAGACGATAACTCGCCTGAATCGCCACCGGCTCATTGGGATAAATACTTATCCTGCTATAATCCGGCTTATCAACGGCAATAATTTCGTCTACCTTGGCCCGCTCTCCATACGGTCCAATCACATCAGGGGCAAAATCCTGAATCCGTTTACTCTCAACCCGGTAGGTCCCAACATTGGTTACCTGCATGTCCACAACAATCCAACGGTTAGTGCCAAGGACTTCCAAGTAAGGTTCGTTCCTGGTTAACTTCTTCAACGTTCAGCACTTTGTACTCCCATTTCACATTGCGCAACTCATCAGGAACACTAAAAGCTTGATTCGTGCGAATAGTTTTGCCGGTGACGTTTGAATAAATTGTCGCGCCAAGGCCGACGACGAGCACTGCAATTGCAACAAGTACTATCATTTTTTTGTCTTTCATCAGGTCGTCTCTTCTCAAAGTTAGTATGTAGTACAATTTTAAAATAGCATGTACCCCTGTAATAGGCAATAAGAATTATCCCCATTTTGAGATGGAAAAACTTAACACATTGGATACAGTGTTAAAGGGGCTCAGACCATCGCAAAAAACTCACCGCAATAATAGCGATGAGTTCTTTTTTATCGTTGTTCGTTGGCTCGCTTCCGCTTGTTGCGGTCGAGGATTTTTTTCCTCAGGCGAATGGACTCTGGTGTAACCTCCACCAGTTCGTCTTCCTCGATAAACACCATCGCTTGCTCCAATGTCATTAGTTTGGGTGGAGTCAAGCGCATGGCGTCCTCGGCGCCGGCGGCCCGGAAATTGGTTAGATGTTTTTGCTTGCAAACATTTATCTCGATGTCCTCTTCTCTGGCACTCTCGCCCACAATCATTCCGGCGTAGACATGCTCAGTCGGGCGGATGAACAGAATACCCCTGGCCTCAAAGCTGTGGATTCCGTAAGTTGTTGCCGTACCGGTCTCAAAAGCAATCAACACGCCACGTCGTCGGCCGGGAATCTCCCCCTTCCAGGCACCATAATGATCAAAGAGATGATGCATAATCCCCTCGCCCCGGGTATCGGTCAGCATCTCTGAGCGGAACCCGATAAGGCCCCGGGCGGGAATTAAGAACTCTAGTTTGACATTGCTTTCCCCCACCGGCTGCATGTTCAACAGTTCCGCCCGCCGGGCTCCCAGATTCTCAATAACTCGTCCCGAAGATGCTTCTGGCAAATTGATAAACAACCTTTCATAGGGTTCGCAGAGTTCGCCGTTGATTTCTTTTAGCACCGGCTTTGGCTTTGATATCTGCAGTTCATAGCCTTCCCGACGCAGGTTCTCAATGAGAATTCCAAGATGCAGCTCACCACGACCGGAGACGGTAAACGCTTCAGCGGAATCTGTTTCTTCAACCTTGAGGCTGACATTGGTCTCCGCTTCCTTCCACAGACGAGTGCGCAATTGGCGCGAAGTCACGAACTTCCCTTCCCGACCGGCAAAGGGGCTGTCATTAACCATAAATGTCATAGTCAGGGTCGGCTCGTCGATATCGACTACGGGAATAGGCGCCGGATGTTCAGAATCACTGACAGTCTCGCCGATATTCACGTCCCCGAGGCCTGCCACAGCTACAATATCACCGGCGATAGCAACATCGGCATCCAATCGGCTTAGACCATCATATGTCCAGAGCTTGCCAATTTTGTGGAGCTCAATTTTTTCATCACGTTTACACAAAGCCACCTGCTGACCAGCTTTAAGGGTCCCGTGCTGAATACGACCAATGCCCACTTTACCCACATAATCATCATAATCCAAAGTATTGATCTGCAACTGGAGAATGCCATCGGGATCGGCAGTGGGCGCAGGAATCTCCTGAACTATCATGTCAAACAGCGGTTGGAGATCGCTCCCGGGACGCTCCACATCCAGTGTCGCCAGGCCATCCCGGGCCACCGTATACAGAACCGGAAAATCCAGCTGCCAGTCGGCGGCCTCCAGTTCCACGAACAAATCAAATACTTCATTCAGGACCTCATCGGGTCGGGCATCCGGCCGATCAATCTTGTTGATGGCGACAATTATACGCAGCTGCTTTTCCAAGGCCTTGCGCAATACAAACTTAGTCTGGGCCATCGGGCCTTCAAAAGCATCCACCAAAAGTAATGCGCCATCAACCATGTTTAACACCCGCTCCACTTCGCCGCCAAAATCAGCGTGGCCGGGAGTGTCCACGATATTAATCTTTGTATCCCCATAATGGACAGCTGTGTTCTTAGATAATATCGTGATGCCCCGTTCCCGTTCCAAATCGTTGGAATCCATTACCCGCTCTGCCACCCGTTCATTGGTTCGAAAAATTCCTGCCTGGCGCAAAAGTCCATCCACCAAAGTAGTCTTGCCATGGTCTACGTGGGCAATGATTGCTATGTTCCGTAAATTTTCCTGTGTCTTTACACTCACATACTTCACCTTCAAGTTTTTAGATTTTAGAAATAACATTCACTACTATACCCTATATTACTTAGGATGGGAAATCTTTTTGAGGTTCATCCATGAACGACACAAAACAACCGTTTGCAGGTCGGCAATAGCTTGCCGTTGAAATCTAAATGAATCTCACATCTAACACGCTGATTAAGCTTTGAAAAATGCAAAAAAAAGATAGTAAAACAGACTCCCAAAATCTGTTTGTTTACAATATAATCTAGGTACAGAAAGGAGGTGAATCGTATGCAAGACCTTCATTGTCACCTGGAAAACGGCCCGCTCAACATGCAATGGCTCCGCTATTACATTGACCAGGCAAAAGAAATTGGGCTCACTGAGTTAGGAATAAGCGAACATTCCCATCACTTTATCGAAATGAAGCCTTTGTACTACAACCGCCTGGATTTATCTGAATCAACAATCCTTGGTCAACGTCAGCGGAAGATGCTCAAAGGTTACTTTAAGAGTTCGTTGAGCCTCTATTATGACCTTCTAGCCAGGGCTAGAGTCAGTAGCACACTACTGAAACTGGGTTTGGAGCTGGACTGGTCGCCATGCGAACCAGAACTAATTCATGAATTGGTAGAACCTTGGCCTGTAGACTACATAATTGGATCAGTTCACTGGCTCGACGGCTGGTGCTATGATATCTGGCCCGATACCTGGAAAGGCAGAAATGTTCAAGTAGTTTGGGAAAAGTACATTGATTTATGTATCGAAGCAGTCGCGTCCGGCACATTCGATATCCTCGGACACGTTGATGCAATCAAGATATTCGGCCATTATCCAGCAAGATATCCGGAAGAAAAATGGGTGCAGCTAGCCAAAACACTGGCTTCTACAGGGGTAACCGCTGAAATAAACCCAAAACTTCATTACCGGGGCCATACACAGCATTTCTGTCCCGATCCCCAGCTTCTTAAAATTTTCTACGCACATGGTGTTGAGATATGTTTTGGCTCCGATGCCCACTTCCCTGAAGATGTTGGATTAATGCTGGGGGATGCCGTAGATTATGCAAAAGCCGCAGGTTATACCCATTATAACAGCTTCACCAAACGAAAAAAGCAAGCCCTCCCCCTGCCCTGATACCAATTCACCAATTCAGGACGGTTCTCGTTTGGCACTCCTAGTAACTCTATAAATGATGTCTCTGCTGATCCCTAAAACACTTGCCAATTCAATTGATGTGCATTTAATATCATCTTTTAAAGTCTTAATAAGTTTGTTCCGCGCGTTTATGTCTAAACAGGAAAAGCTGTGGAGTGTAAGGCTGTTATTGGTAAGAATTTCCCCTACCGCCTGCTTAAGCTGGGACCCGGTGACCCTAACATTATCATCCCATTCTATAAACTGATCTGTGTTGTTTTGAAGTGTATACTCAATTAACTGCTGTACTGCCTTACCTTGATTATCAGAAAAGTAATCAAGTAGCGGCACCGGATCAATAAGCTTACTGCAATTGTGCGTAATATATGATGCGTAGCTGCTCCAAGAGTACTGACTTGGGCAAGCGGTGATTCCCGCTTTTACTGGATTAGTATGGATATACCTTGCGCAACGAACAAACTGTGCTTCAGACTTGATTGCTTCACTTCTAAACCTATCCTGAAACACATGGCCAACCCTTTCATAGCGCAAATTATAGTATTTTGAATAGCTAACGCCGATACGTTTCATGGTTAACGATAGCGGTTCGTTCTCTTCTTTTAGCAGCAGATGCACGTGGTTATTCATTAGACAGTAAGCATACAATCGGTATTGCTGTTCTCGATTAAAACGTTCCAAAGTTTCTAGATACCTAACCATGTCTCTATCATCATGAAAGATTTTCATCCGGCCAATTCCACGTACCATCACATGATAAATACCGGTAGGGCTAAGTGCTCTGGCTCGCCGTGTCACAACGCTCCCCCCTAATTTCTAATTGCAACAAGAGGCCATACCAATCGAGAACCGTCCTCAACCTGCAGAACATTTGTTCTATTATGTATTATACAATAAAACTGCTCCCGGTCAAGGGAGCAGTTTTATTATGGCTATATGAACCCTTCTCGGTTTCAGGAAGGATTGCTATTCTTAACGCACTGGAGAAAAGATCACCGGGCTGACAGTTCAGCGCCCGGCAAATTCCCTCTAGGGTTGAAAAGCGTATAGCTCACCGTCCTCTATTGGCGCTGAGTTAGACATGCAAGTCTCGTTTATTGAAGATGACTATACCGGCGGTATAGAGAGTTAATGCGATTACTACAAAAGCAGCCATGCCAAGCCAGGCGAAGCTTTCGCCAGCTACTAGTTTGTTGGGGTCAAATAAAGCATACATGGAGAGATTGCCAACCCAACTAAAATCTTCACCTACACCACCCAACATCTGGAGCACGAGAAAGGCGATTGGCAATCCCATGCCCAAACCAAGGCTGGTTTTGCTCTCGTCTGCAATGCTGGAGGCAAAAAAACCAATACCGCCGATGGCGAAGTACATCAACAGTGCATAAAAATTAACCAGAATAAATTTGCCTACTTCAAGCTCACCTGGGAACATGCTTTGGGAAATTAAAATACCAAGAATTGTCGCGACAAAAAAGAAGGCTGTCGCGGAGGCCACACTAAACAGTGCCTGGGTGCGAGCAATCCGTATCCGTGAATTGGGCGTTGCCAGCAGGTAGGCCATACTGCCCTTATCCACATGACTGGCCATCAAGCGATGATTCACAACAATAGAGATCACCATTGGAAACAACAAGACCAAAAAACCGTACATATAGCCGTTAAGGAATGTTAACAAAGTTGTGCCCATAGTATCCATTCCTAGCGCTTTTACCATAGCCTCCGGCATCATGCTAAGCATGTCTTCCATTGCCTCAGCGCCCGCGGGATCAAACATAGAGACCATTATTGCAAAGTAAAACACGAAAATAACTGTCATGATAATCCAAATAACTCGGTTGGTTTTGATATTTGCTTTAAACAGAGTCCAGGACATCTAGCTCGCCTCCTTGCCGTAGTAGCGAATAAAAATTTGCTCAAGGGTTTGGGCAGCTGCGTCCAAACTTGTGACCTTGCAGGCAGCCAGGGTCGAAAGCATCTCGCTGTAGTCATCGCTGACAAAAATCTCTACCCGGTTGTCGTCTACCAATCTGAACTCTAGGCCACTAGCTTCAATCCTCTTAATATCAGTTTTATCTGCTACGGTAACCAGGTAGCTTTTACGCAGCGTGGACTTAAGTGTAGGGATGTCTTCAACTGCGACAATCCTGCCTTCCCAGATAATTGCTGCTCGGGAACAGGTGCGGTCCACCTCGTCAAACATATGCGAGGACATGAGAATTGTCTTGCCCCGCCGCTTCTCCTCGATAATCAGTTCGATAAATCGCTTTTGCATTAGGGGATCGAGGCCACTGGTCGGTTCGTCTAAAACTATAACACGAGGGTCGTGCATAAACGCTGCAATCAAGCCAACCTTCTGTTTCATTCCTTTGGACATTTTGCGAATCTTGCGGTCGGTCTCCAATTCAAACCGCTCAATCAACTTATTGCGCAACTTAACGTCCTTTGTGCCTCGCATGTCGGCCATGAATTTCAGAAACTGTATCCCGGTCATGTTCTCGAAAAAAGCAATTTCGCCAGGAACATAACCTAAGATCTTTTGAATTTTTGCCGCATCACGACGACAATCCATATCATTAATACTACAGCTACCCTTACTGGCGTTAGTAAACCCCAGCAAAGCGCGAATGGTCGTGGTTTTTCCGGCGCCGTTGGGACCCAAAAAGCCGAAGACCTCGCCTTCTGCCACATTAAAACTAACATCAAAAACGCCCTTACCATTGGAGTAGACCTTGCTCAGGTCACGCAGTTCAATCATCCAGATTCCCTCCCTTTTATAACTTTCCAGACACAAACATACTCGTTAGTTCAGCGTTTAGCTCACCTCTTTGAAATTTATGAAATATTAATGTTAATATAGTTTATAATATACCCGAATCGGATTTGAGTCAATAGTTTTTGAAATAATTTTGTTGATATAGTTCATAAATATGGTATGATAAAAACGAGGTGAACACTAATGGATGGATTTGAACGCCGCAAAGAGCAGAAGAAAAGAAACATTCGTAAGGCTGCTTTCGACCTGTTTTCCCAGTATGGAGTGCAAAGAGTCTCCATTTCTGAGATTGCAAAAAAGGCGAATGTCTCGCAGGTGACAATTTACAATTATTTTGGCAACAAAAGTGAGTTGGTTAAATACGTTGTCAAAGAATATATGAATGATATAGCCAAAGACTTTGAGCCTTTTCTCAACAGTGACCTTCCGTTCCCAGAAAAACTGGAAAAGATAATCTTCAACAAGAAAACGGCCGGTCAACTGATGGGGGACAAAGGATTTTTTGAAGTTGTTTCTGTTCAGGAACCGGATATACAAGAATATCTTGAGGAATATGCCAGAACCAAGGCGCTGCCCATGATGTTGGAGTTGGTTGAACAGGGCCGCAAGGAAGGTTATGTGAATCCGGATATATCTACTGACGCGATTCTGTATTACATCCAGATGTTTCGGGATGCAACCAGCAATCCTGACCTATTCCGGGATGAAAACCAAAAAATGCTTCTCGATCTCGCTTCCTTGTTTGCCTATGGCTTAATTGGAAAGCCCCTGGAGCGGAAATAAATACTAATTGAGAACCGTCCTGAAATGGTGGGACGACACTAATTGAGAACCGTCCTGAAATGGTGGGACGACAAAACAAAAACTGCCCCCCTGGTCACGGGAGCAGTTTTTTGTTATGAGAAATGCCAATCGAGAACCGTCCTGAATTAGCGTGAATCAACTGCGTGTTTCAGCTGGACTAGTGCTTTCTTCAGTACTGAGCGGGGGCAGGCGATGTTGAGCCGCACGTAACCGGCCCCTTCCTCGCCAAAAGTATAGCCTTGGTTTAGCCAGAGCCGCGCTTTTTCCAACAAGAAATTTTCCAGTTCTTCTGGTGCAAGCCCCAGCCCGGCACAGTCAATCCAGAGCAAGTAAAGGCCTTCGGGCTTAATCACTTTAAGCTGCGGCAAGTGTTCGGCGATGAACTCCATTGCGAAGTCTGCGTTTACTTCGACATAGGCAATTACATTATCCAACCACTGGCTGCCGTGGGTATATGCCGCCTCACAGGCAACCATGCCAAAAGTGTTGAGTAGACCCAGTCCGGCTACAGCGTAAGCTTGGCTGAACTGCTCGCGCAAATCAGGGTCAGGTATGATTATGTTCGAGGCCTGGAGACCAGCAACATTAAATGTTTTGCTGGGAGCGGTACAAACCAGCGTATTCTTGCCAAACTCCTTTTTAACCAATGGCAGGGGTAGATGCTTAGACCCTGGGAAAACAAAGTCTTGATGTATTTCATCGGAAACAACAATTACATTGTGTTTAAGGCAGATGTCTCCTAATGTTTCTAATTCTTTCCGACTCCACACCCGGCCCACCGGGTTATGGGGACTGCAGAACAAAAAGAGCTTGACCTTGTTAGCAACAATCTTCGCTTCAAAATCATCAAAATCGATATAATAGCGACCATCCTTAATTATCAACGGGTTATTGACCAATTTCCGGTTGTTGTTAACGACCGAATTGGTAAAGGGCGGATAAACAGGATTTTGAATTAGTACCCCATCGCCCTCTTTGGTATAGGCCTGGATCGCGAAATTAAGAGCCGGTACAACCCCAGGCGCTGAGACAATCCACTCCGGCTCAATCTGCCAATTATGTCGATCCAGCATCCAATTGACAACACTGGCATGGAACTCCGACGAGGGTACCGAGTAACCGAATATTCCATGCTTGGCTCTTTCAATTAGAGCCTCTGTAACAGCTTCGGGCGCTGGAAAATCCATATCGGCAACCCAAAGTGGAAGCGCATCTTCCGGAATTCCCTTTTCTGCATGCAGATCCCACTTTGCACAACATGTTCCACGACGATTAATTACAGTATCAAATTCTGTCAATCTTCTCCCTCCCATACCCAGTTTAGCACCAGTCCTTATTATGGACAAGCTGACTCTTTAGCACGGCAAAATTACGCTCGATATGCCAATCCAGGACTCAAGGGCAAAATTACGCTCGATGCCAATCCAGGACGGTTCTCAAGTGGCATTCTCAAACTCTCCGAAACAAATCAAGAACCGTACTGAATTGGTGCAAATTAAGAACCGTCCTGAATTGGTGAAGCGCCGGCCTGACGTTGAACAAGTTCATGCCAGTTCACGGCTTGGCCCGCCTTTAACCGGGCCCGTCCTCGCTCAAAGGCTGCCGCCAGCAAATCCTGGTAGCGCTGCCATACATCTGGATCCAGACTGGTCAAATCGCCGGCATGACCGAGCACAAAGGCCCGGCTGTCGGGTAAATCCAGGTCGCAGACAATAACACCGTCACTTTGCACATAAAAGTAGTCGTCATTGAACCCAATAATTTTGTCCCGTGCGGTCTCGAACCGCTCCAGCTCATCTGGTCCATACACCGACTGGGTGACAAACTTAGTGTAGCCCCGGCCGTTCAAGACTGAAAGCTTATAGGCAAACTGCGCCAGCTCGTCACTAGACAAAAGCAAATGCTCAATCGCCTCTGCCCGGCCGATGGGTTGTATCGGACTTAAGGTGCAAGTGGCAATGCCGTGCAGCGAGCAGAAATCCGCCACCCAGTCTAGCTGGGGCAAACTATCCTTGTGCACCACCTGAACTGGCTGCACCGTAATCCCGGCAGCAATCAGCTGTTCAATTCCGGCCACCGCCTGCTCAAACTTGTCCACACCCCGAAAAGCATAATAGTTCTCCCGGGGACCGTCTAGGCTGACCAGCACATAGGTGTCCGTCTCGGCCAGCAGCTGCACAGTTTCCCGGTAAAATTGAGGGCATTGGTGACAATGCTGGTGGCAAGACCCAAACCCCGGGCCTCGGCAAGCAGACGGGCGAAGCCGGGATGCAAGAGCGGCTCGCCACCGTGGAAGCAGACGTCTTTGCCCTGATTTTCGGCAAAACGACGCAAAACACCAGACCAAAAGGATGTGTCCAAATCCCGGGCGGTACCCGGCTCACTGTTCATATAGCAGTGACGGCACTGACAATCACAATTATTTGTAAGCACTATGCTTAAACTGTCTCGTATTCTTTTCAATTAAAACACTCCGGTAAAATGATATTATTTTACCGGTGCAGACGTATTCTGATTATCATGTTACTAAAGCGCATGGAAATCACCTCCAATAATACCTCGAGACATTACAGGGTAAGACTAGCGCATTAAACTTAGTCTATACTTTGGGGGAATTTCCCGCAGAAAGGCGACCCGTTTTTTCATGGGCGGCCTTAATGTGTTAGTCCTCGTTCCCGATTTCTTCCCCAGCGCCACGGCTGTCCGGATTATCTTACCGACTTTACCGGCTAACGGTGGCATAACTTCAAATGGGAGCACTATTTACGCTGCTCATTTTCGATGAAGTCTTCTTTGGTAAGACCGTAGAGGATGCCATCTTGATAGCGCCCATCGGTATAGTGAATCTGACGCCGGACGCCCTCCTGCTTACAACCGAGCTTTTGTAGCATCGTTGCCGAAGCAATGTTCCCTTCCAACACATAACCGTTATACTTGTTCAGGCGCCGCTCGAAAAAAGCATAACGCAATAATATCCTCATGGCAGCGGTGCCATAGCCCTGGCCTCGGTATTGGCCGCTGATTTGCATTCCAATGCTGAAAGTCCCGTTGCGCTCGTCAATTGAGTTGAGGTTTAGGGCACCGACAAACTTGCCGTCCGTCCTTCGTTCGATAGAGAACATCAGACGGCTTTCATATGAGCCAAAATTGGCAAACTGCTCGAAGTCGGTTTGGGCTTTTTTTTCTGAGGGAGGCAGTTCAATTTCACATTGCAGCAGTCTTCTGGCTGCGCTGTCAAAATAGTCGGCAAAACTTTCCTCCCAGTCTTCTGGTCGCATGGCCCGCAGGCGCACCAGATCATCCTGCCAAAAGTAAGTATCATAGTTTATTTGGTTCATTGTTTCACTTCCCTCTACTTTATAAAATGGAGTAGCTTATGCCCCTGACTATGCCAATTATAGCCAAACAGGCCTGCCCCGGCAATAACAATTTAGCGTCGTCGCCGCAGGGAAGATTTCTTGCCTTGGAATGGGCGTTTTCTCCCTCTGTTTTTTCCGCTGGCAAACTTATTACCCAAGGGGCGAGCTTCTTTCCGGGGTCTGATTAGACATTTCTTGTCAAAACCAATCAGGTCTTTCCGGCCCGCCTTGACCAGGGCCTGGTGCACCAAGTCATAATTTTTCGGATTGCGATATTGGATAAGCGCCCGTTGCATCGCCTTCTCCCTGGGAGAACGGGGAACATAAACAGGTTTCATCGTCCGGGGGTCGAGGCCGGTGTAATACATGCAGGTGGACATGGTGCCGGGAGTGGGGTAAAAATCCTGAACCTGTTCGGGCATATAGCCCAAATCCCGGAGATATTCTGCCAGCTCAATGGCGTCATTCAAGGTCGACCCGGGATGACTGGACATCAAGTAGGGGACGAGAAATTGATTGCGACCCAGCTCTTTGTTGATTTTATGGTATTTGGCCACAAATCGCTGATACACTTCTTTGCGGGGTTTCCCCATCATTTCTAAAACTCCGGCGGAAATATGCTCTGGCGCCACCTTCAGCTGGCCACTGATATGATGCTCGCATAGCTCCCGGACAAACTCATCATCCTGATCTTGGATTAGGTAATCATAACGCAGACCAGAGCGCACAAAGACCTTCTTCACATTGGGCAATTGCCTGAGTTCCCGCAGTAATTCCAAATAATCTTGATGGTCAACTTTTAGCTGTTTGCAGGGAACAGGAAACAGGCATTGCTTGTCAATGCACGCGCCATGTTTCTCCTGTTTGTCGCAGGCAGCGTGCCGAAAATTGGCCGTCGGGCCGCCCACATCATGGATATACCCCTTAAAGTCAGGCTCCCAGACAAATTTCTCAGCCTCGGAAATAATTGAGCGGTGACTGCGAGCCTGCACCACCCGTCCCTGGTGAAAATTGAGGGCACAAAAATTGCAGCTTCCGAAACAGCCCCGATTGCTAATCAGGCTGAATTTAACCTCTTTGATAGCTGGCACTCCCCCTGCCTGCTCATAATCGGGGTGATAGTCCCGCATGAAGGGCAGAGAATATACATTGTCCAGCTCCGATTGAGTCATCGGCTCCCGGGGCGGATTCTGCACTACATACCAACCCCGATATGCTTCCATGAGCGGCCGGGCAGTGATTGCGTCCATATTTTTATACTGCTTCATGAAACTTTCCGCATAAACCCGCTTCGACTCAAGAATCTCATCATAGTGGGGTAATACCAGGGGCTCATGCGGTCTGTTTTTGTCCTTGGTCTTGTAGACAGTGCCGCGGATGAACGTGATTTCTTCAACGGGCAGTCCGCTCTCTAGTGCCTCGGCCACTTCGACAATCTGAAGCTCCCCCATGCCATAAACAAGCAAATCTGCTTTGGCATCCAGGAGGATTGAGCGCCGCACCTTGTTCGACCAATAATCGTAATGGGCAAAGCGCCGCAAACTGGCCTCGATTCCGCCAAGGATTATCGGCACGTCATTATAAGCCTCCCGGGCCCGGTGGGAGTAGACTATTGTCGCCCGGTCGGGACGCAAGCCACCCTCCCCCCCAGGGGAATAGAGGTCATCAGAACGACGCTTGCGGGCAACGGTGTAATGATTGACCATGGAATCGATGTTGCCGGCAGTGATTAAGAAACCCAGCCGCGGTTTGCCCAGGCGCTTGAAATCCTCTGAATTAGTCCAGGCGGGTTGGGCTATAACGCCCACCTTATAGCCCCGGCTTTCCAAGACCCGACCGATAACAGCCGCGCCAAAGGAGGGATGGTCCACGTAGGCATCCCCGGAAACCAAGACAAAGTCCAGGTAATCCCAACCCCGCTTTTGCATATCTGTTCTGCTGATGGGCAGAAAATTATTCATAGTTTCACCTTTTTCTGCTTCTATTGTGCGGACAGTTCCCATAAGTAAAGGGACGCCACCGAACCGTAGGGAGAGTAACGGGCCCGGTAGTGCTCGAATTCATCCCGGGACAATTGCGTAAGCCCGTATAAGTTCATCATTCCCCGGCGGATGGCCAAGTCGTTAAAACTGACGATGTTAGGTCGGGCCAGTGAGAAGATGAGGAGCATCTCAACAGTCCACACGCCAACCCCTCGAAGCGCAGATAGTGAGCGAATTATCTCCGCATCGGACAATTTATCGAGACCGGCGAAATCTATTCTCCCGGAATTGGCTGCTTCGGCGATACCCCGAATATATCCGGCTTTGCGTGCTGACATTCCACATTGCTGTATTGCCTCCTCATCTGCTGCCAGGATATTTTGCGGATAGACAGGTCCAACCAGACCCTGGAGACGGTTCCAGACCGTTTGCGCGGCCTTCTTGGATATCTGCTGACTGACGATGCTGGAAATAAGTGCCTCAAACGGGTCAGGAGTAATCTCCCGTTCAATCATACCGATATGCTCAATAGCACATGCAAGCTTTTCATCCTTTTGTTTTAAATATTTTATTTCAGTTTCTCCATAAGGAAAATGACGCATAGGCTCCTCCCATTATTTACGCAAATATCTTAAGCTGGTTTCAGTTTAGCAAAACCTGTGCTCCCTGTCCAAAGTGGCAAGAATTGTTTATACGCACTCACCCATTGTTTCAAAGGTTATACCGTGGTATACTTGTCACTGATTTCGAGAGGGTGGTACTTATAAATGGATTCCACTGCAGATATGGTCGTAATGACCACCAATTAGTTTAATTAGCATCTACCCATGGCCATTATTAGGCTAGTATCCCCATTGGAGGGTATGGCTGGGGACTTATCCCTCAGTAGCC
>VEMY01000006.1 GCA_009711825.1 Bacillota bacterium
ATATGGTGAAGGTAGTTGTCCAGGGAGAATTGCTCTAATTCTCCCTTCCCTTCTGGTCAGCTTGTCCGGCAAATTGCGGACAATTAATAACGTCTACTGAAGGGCATTATGGGTTAGCAGTTACACTGTGCCGCCGTTGACCACCGTCCATTGTCCGCTGAACGGCAGGGAATATCGCACAGCAGGCTGATAGTTATCTTTAGCCGGCAGTTTAAAACCATGTGAAATATAGATATACGGAATACCGAACAATTGAAGCAAAGACTGTACAATCAAAGGAAGAGTGGCGAGGATTTGCACAAAAGCAAACAACCAAAACAGCCAGAAAAACTTCCATATTACCATATCTGAAAAGAATATCGGCAAGCCCAATAACCCAATAAATTTTAGTTTACCCGATAGAGCTGCAATACGACCCATGAAAATCCTCCCCTCAATTGCATTATTCTCAAAGCTTGTTTACAATATTAGCATTATCAAAGTCATAATGCTTTCTTCTACACTTCCATATCTTAACAGGTTTATGCTCCCGTACCAGACAATCTTCACTTCCGCTCTGGGCTTTGGGGAGCTGCAGTCAAGACTTCCGTTTTCCTATCTCATCTTACACCTATGTATCTCCTGCAAACAGGCAAGCACACTTGGACTTATAAATAAGTCCAAAAATACGGGTTTTGCTTCATGGAACACCTGAGTTTTGATGCATTTAATGAAGGCAACACACTAATTGCGAAGATAAAGAACTATCATCGAAGATTCGGGTTTTTATCCGAAAGCAGTTATTGCAGACAAAATCTATCGGAACCGGGAGTTCAGCTAGAAATTCAGTCGTTTGGTCATGCCATACCTTTCTTTCTTTGGACCATTGCCCCACAGGCATCAACATTTTCACCTTGTCTTGCTTAATCTTCTCTTCATCTGGCAAATAGTTTGTGACTGGTAGCAGCTCATGCTTCATCATGAAATCTGTAGTTACCTCCGAATCAATGTAACTTTCACTATTTTTCTCCCTATGGTTGTTTATCTCCTTCCCGAAGTTAGCATACAAAAATGGTGCCTATTACTGGTCCAAGCAGAATTGATATGCTTCTCATAGATGCAACAGTAAAATTATTTTGCGTCAGTTGATCATTATCAACTAGTTGGGGTAGCATTCCCCTAGTTGCTTGGTCAAACAAACCATTCAGTAGAGAAATCGCTGCCTGGGCTATCAGCAAAAAGATATCCTCATGTACCCCCAATATGCGATAAATCCCAATGTTCTTACTTATTAAATATATGGTCTTAAGAAAACTATTCAATACTTAAATTGCAATAGCGAATGCACCACCTCCCACCGTGCGGGGGAAAAGTCAAGCAGTCGCAAGTCTTTCGGCATGGAACGCTTGTAATGGCGTAAGATACCCAAGAATCTTCCGAGGAAGGTTGTTACACCAATTCTGTATACGGGCAACGGACTCGGGTGTAAGATCCGCAAATGAAGTCCCTTTGGGAAGGAACCTTCGTATTAAACTGTTGTGCTTTTCATTGGCACCCTTTTCCCAGGAGCTGTACGGATGGCAAAAGTACGCTTTACTACCGAAGCTACTGAGTAGGTCTGACAGACCGTTAAACTCACTGCCATTATCAGCTGTCATCGTCTGGAATATATGGGTGAAAGCATCCCCGAACTCACTCTGCAGAGCCCTTAGAGCTTCGTTTACACATTCCACGGTGTGCTCTTCCAGAGGCCGTATAAGAAAGACCCGGCTCTTTCGCTCAAGTAGTGTCAGAAGTGATTGTCCCTCGGATTTCTTGCCGATCACAGTGCGATCTCCCAGTGGCTAAAAGTTTCTCTTGTGGCCACCTCTGGAGGCCTGCTTTCTATCGATTCGCCAAGGTTACGCTTGTTTTTTCGGCTGCGTTTCCTCCGAATCTTACGACCGACTTTTAACAATAGATCAATGTTTCTGGTATTCATGAAGCCTTTATCTATGTAGCTATAGAGGGTCTTTGTGCAGATACAAGGTAAGCCAGTCGTCTGCGGGTTTATCTTGTACTCTCCTACAATAGCATCGGGAGACCACTGTTCATCGTGCATCATCCTTTGAGCGTGATCTAGAAAAGCACTGACACTAGCCAGTTTGAATCTGACACCACAGTGTGAGCGGTTTTCACGATATACCCTTTGACCTGCATCAGGAAAGTACTCATAACGTTCTGTAAGATTACTGTTTCTCTGCAGCACACGGCCACGTCTTAGTTCTCTGGAGACGGTTGTGTGATTACAGCCGACTTTCTCACCGATCTGTCTTGTAGAGAGCCCAGAGTCATGGTAGGCAGCAATCATTCCTCTTTGATCCAATGTCAAGTGTTTGAATTCCCGTGGGATTGTGGTATGCTGTGAGTGTGCCATAGTCCAAAACCTCCGTATTTTGATTGTTGGTCGTACATCAATCATACATGGTATTGGGCTGTGGCGCATTATTATTTTAAGATGTTACCACTGGTGCATCTCATTTTACAATTTGGCAAACTATTCAATAGAATTTTTCTTAATTCTAATTGATTCCACTGCAGAAAGTCCCTTTTCCCTTATAATTTCTTCCATTAACGGCAGGATTTTGCACCCCGGAAATTGAAGTAATACCTAGGAATATCGAGCTATTCCTACATAATCGGTGCATAAGGGGT